>JAODNG010000288.1 GCA_025465385.1 Pseudonocardiales bacterium | reverse complement strand
ACAGTGGCCGAGTCGAGGCGGGAACCGCGCACCCCGCAGGAACACATCCTGTGCGCGGTATTCGCCGAAGTGCTAGGGCTTCCCCGGGTCGGGATCGACGATGACTTTTTCGATCTGGGTGGGCATTCCCTCCTGGCCACCCGCCTGATCTCCCGGATACGCGCGGTCCTCGACGTTGAGCTTGAGCTGCGTGTGCTGTTCGAGGCTCCGACGGTGGCGGGGTTGGCCGCGCGGTGGGTCGATGCCGGGCCGGCGCGGGTGGCATTGCGGGCCGGTGAGCGTCCGGACCGGCTGCCGTTGTCGTTTGCCCAGCGCCGGCTGTGGTTCTTGCACCAATTGCAAGGGTCCTGCGCGACGTACCACATTCCGGTTGCGCTCGGGCTGTCTGGGAAGTTGGACAGGGCGGTATTGCAGGCGGCGCTGGGTGATGTGCTCGCCCGGCATGAAAGCTTGCGCACGGTGTTCCCTCAGCTCGACGGCATGCCATACCAGCACGTTGAAGACATCGTGGCGGCCGGTCCACGGCTGACGGTGACCGAGACCACCCCAGCACGACTGCCGGACATGTTGACCGCTGCGGCCCGCCGCGGGTTCGACCTGGCCATTCAGGCGCCGGTGCGGGCGGAGCTGTTCGCCCTGGCACCGGATGAGCATGTGCTGTTGCTGGTGGTTCACCATATCGCCGCCGATGGGTGGTCGATGGGCCCACTATGCCGGGATCTGGCCACCGCCTACACCGCCCGCTGCCAAGGCCAGGAACCAGGGTGGGCGCCGCTGCCGGTCCAGTACGCCGACTACACGCTCTGGCAACACGCGTTGTTCGGCAGCCATGGCGACCCCGACAGCCTGGTCGCCACCCAGGTTGCCTACTGGACATCCGCCCTGGCCGGACTACCTGACCAACTTGACCTGCCCACCGACCGACCCCGCCCGGCGGTGGCCTCTAACCGTGGCGGTCACCTGGCTGTTCGGTTAGACGCAGCGCTGCACCAGGGATTGCGTGAGCTGGCCCGCTGCTGCGGAGCCACCATCTTCATGGTGATCCACGCTGCACTCGCCGCGCTACTGTCCAAACTCGGCGCGGGCCCCGATATCCCGATCGGGTCCCCCATCGCCGGGCGCACCGATGACGCCCTTGATGACCTGGTCGGATTTTTCGTCAACACCCTGGTGTTACGCACCGACACCTCCGGAGACCCCACCTTCCGCCAGCTGCTGTCCCGGGTGAAGGACACCAACCTGGGTGCCTACGCCCACCAGGACCTGCCCTTCGAGCATCTGGTCGAAGTCCTCAACCCGATCCGCTCACTAGCCCACCACCCGCTCTTCCAGGTCATGCTCGCCTTACATCCCACTGCGTCCCCAGGCTTGGACCTGCCCGGGCTTGAAGTCACCGCCCAGCCAGTGGACACCCAGACAGCCAAATTCGACCTGGTGGTCGAATTGGGCGAACACCACGACAGGAACGCAGAACCGGCCGGGATCAACGGTCGCATCCACTACGCCACCGACCTGTTCGACCACGCCAGCACCGAGACCATTGTGGCCCGTTGGTTGCACCTCCTCAACGCGGTGGCCGCTAATCCCGACCAGCCCCTCAGCCAAATCGACATTCTTTCCGCTGAGGAGCGTCACCACTTGCTGGTGGACTGCAACAACACCACCCGAGAAGTGCCCGCGGCTACGCTGCCGGAATTATTCGGACAACAAGTGGTGTGCAGCCCTGACAAGACCGCGGTGATCTTTGAAGACATGGAGATGTCCTACACCGAGCTCAACGCCGCCGCCAACCAACTCGCCCATCTGTTAATTGCTCGCGGGATCGGCCCGGAGCACATCGTCGCGCTCGCGCTGCCCCGCTGCCCCCAACTCATCGTCGCCATCCTGGGAGTGCTGAAGGCCGGCGCGGCGTACCTCCCCCTGGATTCCGATTATCCCGCCACCCGCGTGGGCTTCATGCTCACCGACGCCCACCCCACCATGCTGCTCACCACCAGCCACACCACGATGTGCATCTCCCCGACCACCCCTCAACTGATCCTCGACCACCCGGGCACCCAGGCCCTGCTCGACCAGCAACCCCACACCAATCCCACCCACTCGTGTCTCACGGCGCACGATCGCCACGATGGGGGCGGTCCCGGGATTGCCTGTGATCCCGAGCAGCTCGCCTATGTTATGTACACCTCCGGGTCCACGGGGATACCGAAGGGCATCGCGGTCACGCATCGCAACGTGGCGAAGTTGGCGCTGGACCCGTGTTGGCACGGCGGCAACCACAAGCGGGTGTTGCTGCACTCGCCGCACACTTTCGATGCGTCGACATATGAAATCTGGGTGCCGCTACTGTCCGGTGGCCAAATCGTAGTCGCGCCGCCCAGCACGTTGGATCTTTTCACCCTGGAAAGGTTGATCAGGTACAATGAGATCACCGGCCTGTTCTTTACAACTATGTTGTTCAACTTATTGGCTGAGCAGTGCCCGGACTGCTTCGCCGGTGCACGGGAGGTATGGACCGGAGGGGAAATGGTTTCTCCTCCTGCGATTCAGTCCGTCCTGGACGCGTGTCCTGAGACTGCGGTGATGCATGTCTACGGCCCGACTGAAACCACCACCTTTGCTACCTATCACGGGATGCGGCCTCCCTATCAGGTGCAGGGCACCGTGCCGATTGGTGGGCCGATCTCTAATACGCAGGTGTTTGTGCTCGATAGCGGGTTGCGGCCGGTGCCTCCGGGGGTGACCGGTGAGTTGTATATCGCCGGGTTGGGGTTGGCTCGGGGGTATCTCCATCGGCCAGGGTTGACTGCAGGACGGTTTGTGGCGTGCCCGTTTGGTCAGCCGGGGTCGCGGATGTATCGCACGGGGGATGTGGTCCGCTGGAACGCTGATGGTGGCCTGGTGTTTGTGCGGCGGGCCGATGACCAGGTCAAGGTTCGCGGGTTCCGGATCGAGCCCGGTGAGATCGAGGCCGTGCTCAGCGAGCGTTCTGAGGTTGCGCAGGCCGTGGTGGTCGCCCGCGAGGATCAGCCTGGGAATAAGCGGTTGGTCGCCTATGTCGTCGCAGCGGGAAATGGTTGCCGACCGGAGGTGCTGCGGGAGTTTGCGCGAGCGCGGTTGCCGGAGTACATGGTACCCGCGGTATTCGTGGCACTGGACGCGTTGCCGATCACTTCGAACGGGAAATTGGACCGAGCCGCCCTCCCCGCACCCGAGGCCACCGTAGCCGAGTCCGGGCGAGGACCGCGCACCCCACAGGAACACATATTGTGTGCGATCTTCGCCGAAGTACTCGGCCTGACTCGGGTGGGAATCGATGACGACTTTTTCGATCTGGGTGGGCATTCCCTGCTCGCCACCCGCTTGATCTCCCGGATACGCGCGGCACTCGAGATGAATTTATCTATCCGCACACTGTTTGAAACGCCCACAGTGGCGGGTCTGGCCCGGCTGGCAGACACCGCTGTGCAGCGGGACGCCTTCGAGGTGCTGTTGCCCATCCGTGCGCGCGGAGTCCAACCACCCCTGTTCTGTATTCACCCGGCCGGCGGACTGAGCTGGTGTTATGCCGGATTGCTCCGTCATCTAGGTCCCGACCAGCCGATCTACGCACTGCAGGCCTCTGGTCTAGCCACCCCAGGTGCACTTCCTGCCACGCTTGAGGACATGGTCGCCGACTACGTCGATCACATCCGCACCGTGCAACCCACCGGGCCGTATCACCTACTGGGGTGGTCCTTCGGTGGCACCGTGGCCCACGCCATCGCCGTCCGCTTGCAAGACCACAATGAATCGGTAGCGCTGCTGGCCATGCTGGATTCCGCACCCCTCCACGTCCGGCGAAGGCGCATTTCGCTGCCGACGCAGCACGATTTGCTGGCTCTTCTGCTTGAGGTTACTGGCCACCCATTGGTCACCATTGACCACCCACTGAGAGTGGCCGAGGTCGCGGCGATCCTCCGCGATGAGGTCGAACTACTGGCCGGTCTGGAGCAACGCCACGTCGAAGCGTTCATCGAGATCTACGCCCACAATGCCACACTCAGGTCCGCCTCGGCGGTGGGCTGTTTTGACGGCGACCTGCTCTACTTCCATGCGACACATGATAAGCCGGCAGATGCACTCAATAGCGACGCGTGGCGCCCACTGGTAAGGGGTCACATCGACACCTACGAAATCGCCTGCACGCACAACACCATGACACAGCCAGCGCCATTGGCTCACATCGGTCGAATACTGGCCAAACATCTGGACATCATCAACAATCATCCAAGGAGCTCCCGGTGAGCAATCCATTCGACGATGAGAACGGCATCTTCCACGTGCTGGTCAATGATGAGGCCCAACACTCGCTGTGGCCCACCTTCGCCGACGTTCCCGCAGGATGGACCGTCGTCCTGGCCAGCGCCGATCGACGGTCCTGTGTCGACTACGTCGACGAGCACTGGACCGACATGCGTCCAAAGAGCCTGATCGAGGCCATGGGAAAACAGCCCTGAACATGCTCCTCGCAGGTCACTCGGGTGGAGGTCGTCTCGAGGGCTCGCACCCGTTGCTCGTCGAGTAGTTTTCGTGGCGATGTCTTGGCTTGGGGGCCGCGGCTGGCGGAAGCCGCTGATGACCGTGCCGGCGGTCGCGGCGGTGGTCGCGATGACCACCGGGGCGGTGTTGCGACCGCCGGTTGAGCCGTCGATTCCGCACGATTTTGCGGACCCGACGGTCCTGTCGGTCGGCGGCACCTACTACGCCTACTCCACGGCCAGCCGCTACGGAGCCGAGACCTTTCACGTTCCGGTGCAGCGCTCGAGGCGCCTGACCGCCGAATGGAGCCACGCCCGCGACGCCATGCCGGAGCTGCCGGCATGGGTGGACAAGACCGCCGCCGGTGATGGCAGCGTGTGGGCACCCGCTGTCACCGCACGCGGCGACGACGGCTACCTGCTGTACTTCACCGCCCGTTCGGCGAGCCGGCACGTCCAGTGCATCGGGGTCGCGCAGGCGTGGGCGCCTGAGGGTCCGTTCCACTCGACCGGATCGCAGCCGCTGGTGTGCCAGCCCGGGGATGCCGACGACATCGACCCCAAACCGTTCACCGACACTGACGGCACGCATTACCTGCTCTACAGCGCCAGCCGCGAGGGTAACGCCACGATCTGGCTCCAACGGCTGAACGCCGACGGCACGGCAACGATCGGGCACCGGCGGGCGGTGATCCGGGCGGACCGGGCCGACGAAGATCACACCGTGGAGGCGCCAGCGATCCTTCGCCACGGCGGCAAGTACGTGCTGTTCTACTCGGGCAACGCCTACAACAGCGGCCGGTACTTCATCAATTACGCGACCGCGGACGCGCTGTGCGATGAGTTCGTCAAGCACCAGGGGGAGTTACTCAACCAGCACACGCTCCACGACGCGTACCAGAACCCGGGCGGGCAGGACGTGCTGCACACCCACCGGCACGATTTCTTGGTCTTCCACGCCTACACAATCCCCACCCGCCGTGCCATGTTCGTGGCGGCGATCCGGTTCGCCACAGTGCAAGTCGGTGCGCCGATGCCAGCGCGAAGGTATGACCATCGCCACCACTCACCTGAAGCTGACCCGCTCCAGCCAGAAGTCGAGCAACTGCACATCGCCAAGGATTTCGATTCCCTCGCTGCGGGCGGGGAGCCGCTTGTAGATGAGCAGCAGTAGGTCGATCAGCGGGCCGCACACGGCGACTGCAGCCTTCTCATGCGCGCGGCGCCAGACGATGGCGTTGCCCTGTGGCCGCGGCCAACCGGTGGTGCTGGCGCGCGACCGCGCTAAGCCCCGGGGAGCCTGCCGACGTATGCAGCGCGGAGCAACTCGTCGACGGCCGCTCTGTCGACCGGGCGAGGATTGACCGGGGAAGTCTCGACGACCAGCCGGGCAGCCTCCGGAATTCGGCCGGAATCCAGGCCGACCTGCGCGAGCGACGTCGGCGCCCCGATCCGCTCAGCCAGCTTCCATAGCGCACGGGCCGGATCCTGCGCGCCGAGCGCACGAGCTGCGCGGACCATCGCCGCCGGCGCCGCAGGAGCGTTGTAGGCGGTGACGAACGGGAGCACCGCGGAATGGGTCCCAGCGTGCGGCAGGTTGTAGGCCCCGCCGAGCACATGACAGATCTTGTGGTGCAGGCCCATTCCGGCGGTTCCCAGCACCCAGCCAGCCAACCACGCGCCGTAGAGGGCACAGGCCCGGGCATCGAGATCACCAGGCGCAACGACGACCCGCGGCAACGCATCGGCCAGGGCGCGGATCCCTTCCTCGGCGAGCACGGCTGTGACCGGTGAAGCGTCGGGCGCATACAGGCCCTCGACGAGGTGAGCTAGAGCATTCATGCCGCTCGCGGCGGAGATATCAGCCGGTAACGACGTAGTCAGCGCAGGGTCGTAAACCACCGTTGCGGGCAGCACGGTGGGGTCGCGGCCGGTGGTCTTGCGACCGCCATCAGTCACTCCCCAGATCGGCGTCATCTCGCTGCCCGCGTAGGTGGTGGGACCGCGAGGTAACCCTGGAGGCGGCCACGTCGTACACAAAACCCACTGGTTTACAACCTCTTCCAGACCGGAAGGCAGCGCCAGTTGAGCCAGACCACACATTCAGCAGCGCGAGATGAAAGCTTATCGCCAGCCCACTCGGCGAGATGTACGGCGTGAAGGTGCAGTCTCTGTGGCACCCGGGTCGCAGCTGCGCAATGCTAGAGGGAAAAGGAGAGGAGGCGCAATGGCCACTCCTGCGGCCATTACCGTCGCTATAACAGGGTCCATTCCGACGAAGGCGGACAACCCCGCCTTGCCAGTGACGCCCGAAGAGCAGGTGGTCTCCGCAGTGGAGGCCATCGACGCCGGCGCGACGATCGTGCATGTACACGTACGTGACGACCAACAGCGTCCGAGCTCCGATGTGCACCGGTACCGGACCGTCCATGACGGGATCAAACACGAGCGCCCGGACGCAATCGTGCAGTTGTCCACCGGAGGCCGCGGTCGCAGCCCGGACGAGCGGTTCTCGTGCCTGGAGCTTCGGCCGGAGATGGCCTCGCTGTCCACCGGCTCGGTCAACTTCGCAACTTCGGTATATGAGAACCCGCCGCAGCTTGTCGAGCAACAGGCCGCGCGGATGTTGGACCTCGGCATCAAACCAGAAATCGAGATCTTTGATTTCGCGATGCTCTACAGCTGCGTTGATCTACTCAAGAGAGGGCTGCTCGCGCCGCCGCCGCACGTCCAGCTCGTGATGGGCATCAAGAACACTTTGCCGCCAAAGGAGTCGATTCTCGACTTCTTCAGGTCAGAGTTGAGGGAGCTGATCCCGGACGCGACATGGACCTGCGCCGCGATCGGCCGGTTCCAGCTGGAGGCCAACCGGTGGGCACTGCGCCGCGGCGGGCACGTCCGCACCGGTTTGGAAGACAACATCTACTACGAGAAGGGACGGCTGGCCCAGTCCAACGCAGAGCTGGTGGCCCGGCTAGCCGATCTCTGCGCGGAATACGACCGTTACCCGGCCAGTCCTGCGGAGACCAGGCAGCTGCTTCACCTCAATCAGACCACCGCATCGGCGACAACCGATCGGAGCAACTGAGGGTGTATCCGTCCGGAGAATGCACCCGGCGCTACCACGCTCTGCGCGCGGATCACAGGGTGAGATTGACTCAGGCTCCCGAACTCCACAGCAGAGCTGTTGCGCCAGCCGTGGATAGCGCTGCTGTGGAGTTCGGGAGAAAGAGAGCTACCAGAGGATCCGTAGGGCTGGGATTGTTAGCTCGGCTTGCCCTTGTGCGCGCTCGACTGATCGGGACTCGCGGGTTTGTCCGTCTGGTCGGACTGCTTCGGCGGATCGGGCTGTTTGGCCTGCTTTGGCGGGTCGGCCTGCTTCGGCGGGTCGGGCTGTTTGGCCTGCTTTGGCAGGTCGGCCTGCTTTGTCGGGTCGGCCTGCTTCGGCGGGTCGGGCTGCTTGGCCTGCTTCGGCGGGTCGGGCTGCTTGGCCTGCTTTGACGGGTCGGTCTGCTTCGGCGGGTCGGGCTGCTT
>JAODNG010000287.1 GCA_025465385.1 Pseudonocardiales bacterium | reverse complement strand
CGACCGGCCAGCAGACCCCGGCCAGGCCGGTGAAGCCCCCGCTGGCCGGTTCCACCTCCGCGAGAGGCACCGTGCCGGTGACTATGCAGACCTCGGCCGGCGCGATCGGCCTGACGCTTGACCGGGCGTTGGCCCCGTGCACAGTGAACAGCTTCGTCAGCCTGGCCCAGCAGGGTTTTTACGCCAACAGCCCGTGCCACCGGCTGGTCACCAACCCCGGATTGCAGGTTCTGCAATGCGGTGATCCGACTGGGTCGGGTGCCGGCGGACCGGGATACACCATCCCGGATGAGGTGTTTCCCCAGCTGTCCTACGGGCGCGGGTTGGTGGCGATGGCCAACACCGGCCAGCCCGACAGCGGCGGTAGTCAGTTCTTCCTGATCTACGGCCAGACTCAGCTCCCACCGCAGTACACCGTCTTTGCCTCGATCTCGCCGACCGGCCTTGAAGTCCTCGACCAGATAGCCAAGGCCGGAGACGACGGATCGCTGGAGCCGTCTCCTGGCGGCGGCAAGCCGAACCAACCAGTCACGATCACGTCCGTCGACGTCAAGGCGACCTGACGTCACTGCGGCAAGTCAGTTGGAGGACGTGACGCGGTAGACGTCGTAGACGCCTTCGATGTTGCGAACCGCGCGCAGCACGTGACCTAGGTGCTTCGGATCTCCCATCTCGAAGGAGAACCGGCTCACCGCCACCCGATCTCGGGTAGTAGTGACCGAGGCGGACAGGATGTTCACCCGGCCGTCCGCGAGCACCTTGGTGACATCGGACAGCAGGCGGTGCCGATCCAGCGCCTCCACCTGGATCCCGACCAGGAACACCGACGCCGACGAAGGCGCCCATTCCACGTCGACCAGCCGCTCGGGCTGCGCCCGCAGCGACTCGGCGTTTGTGCAGTCGGTGCGGTGCACGCTGACACCGCCACCGCGAGTGACAAACCCGAGGATCTCGTCGCCCGGGACCGGCGTGCAGCATCGCGCAAGCTTGGCGTAAACGTCTGTGGCGCCGCTGACCCGCACGCCGGAATCGGTGGTCGGTCGACGGCGCTGGACCGTGGACGGAGTGGCCCGGTCGGCCAGCACCTCCTCGGCACCCTCCTCACCGCCCAGCAGCGCGACCAGTCGTTGCACCACATGGCGAGGCGAGGCGTGGTGCTCACCGACAGCGGCGTAGAGGGCGCTGACGTCGGGATAACGCAGCTCTCGGGACACGGCGACCATCGACTCGGCGGAGACCAACCGCTGCACCGGCAACCCGACTCGGCGCAGTTCCTTGGCAATGGCATTCTTGCCAGTCTCGATGGCCTCCTCGCGACGCTCCTTGGCGTACCACTGCCTGATCTTGGCGCGGGCTCGCGGCGAGGCGACGAAAGAAAGCCAGTCCCGACTCGGACCGCCACCCTCGGCCTTCGAGGTGAAGATCTCGACGACCTCGCCGTTCTCCAGCTTCCGCTCGAGGGCGACCAGCTGGCCGTTGAGCCGCGCGCCAATGCAACGGTTACCGACCTCGGTGTGCACCGCATAGGCGAAGTCGACCGGGGTGGAGCCGGTGGGCAGCGTGATGACCTCACCTTTAGGCGTGAAGACGAATATCTCCCGGGTGGCCAGGTCGTAGCGCAGCGACTCGAGGAACTCACTGGGGTCGGCGGCCTCGCGCTGCCAGTCCAAAAGCTGGCGCATCCAGGCCATCTCGTCGATATCGACGGCTCCGTTATGGACACCGTTGTGGGTGCCGTTGGTCTCCTTGTACCGCCAGTGCGCGGCGATGCCATACTCCGCGGTGCGGTGCATGTCGCGGGTGCGGATCTGCACCTCCAGCGGTTTGCCGTCCGGTCCGATCACCGTGGTATGCAGAGATTGATAGACGCCGAAACGCGGTTGGGCGACGTAGTCCTTGAATCGCCCCGGCATCGGCTGCCACACCGAGTGAACGACCCCGATCGCGGCGTAGCAGTCCCGTACGTCCTCGACCATGATCCGTACTCCGACCAGGTCGTGGATGTCATCGAAATCACGGCCGCGCACGATCATCTTCTGATAGATCGAATAATAGTGCTTGGGCCTGCCTTCAACGGTGGCGGTAATCCGCGACCCGGTCAGTTGTGCAGAGACCTCGTCAATCACCGTCCGCAGGTAGGTGTCCCGAGACGGCGCACGGTTGGCTACCAGCCGCACAATTTCGTCGTATTTCTTCGGGTGCAGGATCGCGAACGAAAGGTCCTCAAGTTCCCACTTGATAGTAGCCATGCCCAGCCGGTGTGCCAGCGGGGCGAAGACCTCGAGAGTCTCCCTGGCTTTGCGCGCCTGCTGCTCCGGTGGCAGGAAGCGCATGGTGCGCATGTTGTGCAGCCGGTCGGCTAGTTTGATCACCAGTACGCGGGGATCACGGGCCATCGCGATGACCATTTTACGAATTGTTTCAGCCTCGGCGGCGGCGCCGAGCTTGACTTTGTCTAGCTTAGTGACGCCATCAACGAGATGTGCGACCACCTCACCAAAGTCCGCCGAGAGGCGGGCCAGCGAGTAGTCGGTATCCTCGACAGTGTCGTGGAGCAGTGCGGCCACCAACGTGGTGGTGTCCATCCCCAACTCGGCGAGGATAGTTGAGACCGCCAGCGGATGGGTGATGTAGGGATCGCCTGACTTGCGTTTCTGGTCAGCGTGCTTTTCTGCCGCGATATCATAGGCCCGTTGCAACAGGGCGAGGTCGGCCTTGGGATGCAACTCCCGGTGCACCGCGGCGAGCGGTTCAAGCACCTGCCTGACCGGGCCGGGCCGCTGCGCGGTGATCCGCCGCGCAAACCGGGCCCGGACCCGCCGGGTCGCCGACGGAGGCCGCTGCGAACCCGCGGCCGCGTTGGAGTCAACCGGCGATGCGTCGGCACGCTGCAGGTCCTGGCTCACAGCGCTCACTCCCGCCACGTGGTGACAAACAGTTCTTCAGCGTACCGCCCACGTTTTTCTCGCCGCTTCCACAAGCACTGCGCCAGTCCTGGCGTTCGGCGAACCCAAGCCGTCCCGGCGGAGTCTCCTCCAGGTCCAGGTTAGACCGTCAGCAGGACGTGCAGCGATCGACCGGCTAGCCGATCACGACCGGCTAGCGAAGCGATCTCCAGCAACACCGCGACACCGCTGACCGTGGCCCCGGCGCGCTCGACCAACGCGCAGGTTGCCGCCGCTGTGCCTCCGGTGGCGAGTACGTCGTCGACCACCAAGGCTCGCTGGCCGGGCCGCAGGACGCCTGCGGCCAGTTCCAGCGTGGTGACACCGTACTCGAGGGCGTAACCCTCCTGATCGCAGACCACGGGCAATTTGCCGGGTTTGCGGACCCCGACCACGCCAGCGTCCAGAGCGTAGGCCGCCGCGGCGCCGAGCAGGAACCCGCGGGCCTCTATTCCGATCACCACGTCGACCTGCTGAGCCGGCGCGATCAACGCGTCCACCACCGCTCGGAACGCAGTGGCATCAGCGAAGACCGGTGCGAGGTCCCGGAAGAGCACACCGGGCTGCGGAAAGTTCGGCACTTCGCGCATCAACGACCCGAGCCGGGCGGCTAGGTCGTCCTTGCTCGCCTTGGTGTGCACCACAGAGATTTATCGAACCCGGTTTCCCTGTCCGTGCGACTCCGAGTTTCCGTGCCCCGAGGAGTACGAGTTTCCCTGTCCATGGGAGTCCGAGTTTCCATGGCCCGAGGACTCCGACTCTCCCGACCTCTCCGAGCGTCCCTGCGGTCGGTTCGTCGAGTAACCGGTTTTACCGGTAGCGCTCTGGCCGGACGGCGCCTCTTTCCAGCCCCGCGAATCAGTCTTGACTTGAGCGTTCTTTATGGTCGAAGCGCCCTGGCGAGCTTGGATCTTTTTCTGAATCGGAATCGACTTGGGGACCTGAATCGGCACCGGAAGCTGGGCCGGCACCTTGACTGGCACCGCGAGCTGTACCGGCAACTGGACCGGCGTCGACACTGCCGCCGGGATCACCTGCGACGGATCCCATGCCGTCCCCGCCGAATCCGCCTGCGACTGATCCGGGTGCAACGCCGAGCAGGAAGCTTGATCAATCAGTCCCTGGGTGCACGCCGATGCGGTGGATGTGGACTCGCCGGCTCCAGACTGGCTCGATGTGGAGCCACTCCGGGCGGCGCCGTCCGAGTCCTCGTAACCTTGAGCTACCGCATCCGCAATGGGGTGCCGATATGGCACTGGGTAGGTATTCGGCGCCGGGATTGATGCTGCTGGCGGGCGCACCTTTGCTACCGGCGCGCCGGTCACCGCCTTCGCCGCCGAATGCAAACGGTCCGCCAGCGGACCGTTGGTCACTACACGTACCGGAACGGTGTTCTGGTCGGGCTCGGGAAATGCCAGTACCGGCGATTTCCCCGGACCGAACACGCTCATTCCTGGCAAAATGACCGCTAACGGCGGGCTGGACAAACCTGCAGCCAAGGCCAACGCACCACCCATCACCGCAGCCAGCCGGACTGGCTTGCGGTGCGTCCAGCCTGCGCGATCTTTCCGGCGGCCGAGCGTCGACACAGCAGGTAGCGCGCACCGACCGCCGAGGAGCGTTGCCAGCTCCTGTCGTCCGCGCCGCTCCCAATCAGAGCCGACCGCACGGCCTGCCACGTCGCGGATATGAGCGAGCAGGGCCCGTGCGTCAGCTCGACTAACCGGGTCCTTGGCGAGACCGCGAAGCACCAGCTCTCGCACCGCTTCGGGGACTACATCGACCGGGGCGGCGCTGCGTTCATGCTTGATCAAAAGGTCGGCCACGCTGTCGGCGTAAAAGGGTGGCGCGCCGACTAGGGACTCGAAGAACGTGACCGTGGCGGCATACACGTCCCCGGCCGAAGTGGCCGACGGGTCATTCCACTGTTCGGGCGCCAGGTAAAAGGGCGTCGCCCGGCCGAGCAGCCGCCGACCACCGGATGTCCAGAGTCCGAAATCGACCAGCCGAACCCGGCCGTTAGAGGTGACAACCACGTCCTCGGGCTTGACGTCCCCGTGCGCCAGGCCAGCCTCATGGCAAGCGGCTAGCGCAAGCAGCGAGTCCTTGAGCACAACCAGCGCAGCCTCGATGCCGACCGCACCGTGCGCCAGGAGCAGCGCACGCAACGGAGTGCCATTGACATGATCGCCGATGACGGCGGCGCCGTGATCACACTCAACGTAGCGGTGGACGTGGGCCACCCGGGTATCCCGAACCCGCGCCAGCCGGGCGAACTCACGTGCGAACCGCGTGCGGAATTCAGTATCTGCGAGCAGCTCCGGAGACACATAGGTGATCGCGAGCGATCGGCGGGTCATCCGATGGCGGGCGACCACCCGGCGACCTACCACGTCCTCACATATCTCCCGGGGATGCACCACACCCGGAATGGACCACCCCGCCATCCCCGATCCTCCCTGGTCGCCGTTACGGTGCCGCCCCGTTCCCCTCACTCCCCGGTGCGACATCCGGCGCCTGACTACAGAGCGTTCCCCCAAAGCGGGCTGGAGGCAAGGACTGAGGGCGACAAGGCACCACATTAGTGATGGAAAGTCGAAAAATGGTGCCAGC
>JAODNG010000285.1 GCA_025465385.1 Pseudonocardiales bacterium | reverse complement strand
GCATCGACTCGGTGGCCAACCGGTCCACGAAGTAGGCCGCCTCACGCACCGCGTCGGCCTCCGGGGTAGCAACCACCACGAAGTGTGTTCCTGGTGCGCGGAGCAAGTCGTAGGTCGCGGTGGCGCGTTCCCGGAATCCGCCGAACATGGTGTCGAAAGCCTGCACGAACGCCGACGCGTCAGCCAACAGCTGGCCGCCGAGGATCGTCGAGATCGCCCTGGTGAACAGCCCGAAGCCGGCACCCATCAGCCGGCGCACACCGCGGCCGCCGGCCCGCGCCGGCGCCGACAGCAGTCGGATCATCCGGCCGTCCAGAAACGACGACAACCGTTGCGGAGCGTCCAGGAAATCCAGCGCGGACCGCGACGGCGGCGTGTCGACCACGACGAGATCCCACTGGCGCGCCGCGACGAGCTGTCCCAGCTTCTCCATCGCCATGTACTCCTGGGTCCCGGAGAACGACGAGGAGATGGCTTGATAGAAGGGGTTGGCGATGATGTGCGCGGCCCGCTCCGGGCTGGCGTGCGCCTGCACCATCTCATCGAAGGTGCGTCGCATGTCGAGCATCATCGCGTGCAGCTGTCCGCCGGCTTGCTGGATCTCCGCGGTCGGGGCCACCAGACGAGGATTGTTGGTCAGCTCCGGCAACCCCAGCGACTGAGCGAGTCGTCGAGCCGGATCGATCGTGAGTACCACTACTGATCGGCCTCGCTCGGCTGACCTCAGCGCGAGTGCCGCAGCCGTCGTCGTCTTACCCACACCTCCCGCACCGCAGCACACCACCACTCGGGTGGCACGGTTGTCCAGTAGCGCGTCGATATCGAGCGGAGTCGGTGTACTCATCGAACGCCCTGCTCCCGGAGCGCCTCGGCGAGCTCGTAAATTCCGCCGAGATCCACTCCGTCTGCCCCAGGTTCGGCCAGCTCTGGTAGCTCGATCAGCGGCATGCCGGCGTCGGCGAGTCGGGTCCGAGCGTGGCGCTCGGCGTCCACCCGCAGCGCATGTTCCACAGTTTCGGCGACTAGGCCGTCTAGCACGGCCGGTTCCAGATCCAGGCCCGCGGCGAGTATCCCGGCGCGGATCCGGTCGGCATGAACTTGTCCGTTGACTGCGGCGTTCACCGAATGCGCGGGCAGCCGAGATGGCCGCGCCCGGTTGATCAGCACGGCGCCCGGACGCAGATCCGCCAGGTCCAGATCCGCCACGGTGTCCAGGGTTTCGGCCACCGGCATGTCCTCCAGCAGGGTGACCACGTGTACCGCGGTGTCCGCGGAATGCAGCAGCCGTACCACCCCCTTGCTCTGGTTGTGGATCGGGCCGACCTTGGCCAGGTCGGCCATTGCCCTGGTGACGTCGAGAAACCGCACCACCCGCCCGGTCGGCGGGGCGTCGAGCACCACTGCGTCGTAGGTCCGCACCCCGTTGACCACTCGAGTGGCAGCCTCCTTCACCTTGCCGGTGAGCAGCACATCGCGCAGCCCTGGCGCCAGTGTGGTGGCGAACTCGATTGCGCCCATCCGCCGCAGTGTCCGCGCCGCGAAGCCCAGGTTGTAGAAGATCGTGAAGTAGTCCAGCAGGGCTTCCTCGGCATCCACCGCGAGCGCCCGAACTTCGCCACCGCCGGGGGCGACGGCGATGCGCCGCTCCTGATAGGGCAACGGCGGGATGTCGAACAGGTGCGCGATCCCTTGGCGTCCCTCGACTTCGACCAGCAACGTTCGGCCGCCCCCGCTGGCCAGCGCCACCGCCAATGCAGCCGCTACCGTCGTTTTGCCCGTCCCGCCCTTGCCTGTGACCACATGCAGGCGAGCCCGAACCAGCTCATCAGACCACATACTGTGAGCCTAGGTGGCTGCTCCGGCAGCTTCAGCGCACCGCCGGACAGTGACTGTGGGTTACCTCAGGAAAGGGAATGTCGCAGCGCGCGTCCGCTCGCGCCCCGCGCGGCGGCATTCGCTAGCGTGACCGCCCATGACGACCTGGGAGTACGCGACCGTGCCGCTGTTGACCCATGCCACCAAGCAGATCCTCGACCAATGGGGAGCCGACGGCTGGGAACTGGTCACCGTGACGCCCGGACCGACGGGGGAGCAGCTGGTGGCGTATCTCAAGCGCCCGAAGCAGTGAGCTGGTCGAGCCGGCTGACCGAGCTCGGATTGGTGTTGCCGCCGGTAGCCACGCCGGCCGGGGTGTACCTGCCTGCGGTGCGCAGCGGATCCCTCGTGTTCACCGCCGGCCAGCTGCCGCTGGTCGACGGGGTACTGGCGGCCACCGGCAAGTTCGGGGCTGAGATCGACCCTACCCGGGGTCCGGAGCTGGCCCGGATCTGCGCGCTCAACGCGCTGGCCGCGGTGGACGGTTTGGTCGGGCTCGATGCGGTCGTCCAAGTGGTGAAGGTGGTGGGATTCGTGGCCTCGGCACCCGGGTTCACCGCTCAGCCAGCTGTGCTCAACGGCGCCTCAGAGCTCCTCGGTGAGGTGTTCGGCGCGGCGGGCGCGCATGCCCGCTCTGCAGTCGGGGTCGCGGAGCTACCCCTCGGCGCCCCGGTCGAAGTGGAGCTGGTCGTCGAACTCTGCTGAATCGCGGCGCTACCGGTTTAGCGGGCACGGCGAGCGAGGCGCGCAGGCTCGAGGATGAGCACGCTTTTGCCTTCCAGGCGCAGCCAGCCGCGCTGGGCGAAATCGGCGAGCGCCTTGTTCACCGTTTCCCGGGAGGCACCGACCAGCTGAGCGATCTCCTCCTGGGTGAGATCATGGGTCACTCGGAGCATGCCGGCCTCCTGAGTGCCGAAGTCATGCGCGAGCTGCAGCAACGCCTTGGCCACCCGACCGGGAACATCGGTGAAGATCAGGTCGGCGAGCATGTTGTTGGTGCGGCGCAGCCGACGAGCGATCACCCGGAGCAGTTGCTCGGCGATCTCTGGCCGCTTGGTGATCCACTCCCGTAGGGCGGCGCGGTCCATGCTGACGGCTTTGACCTCCGTCACCGTAGTAGCCGTTGACGTCCTTGGTCCTGGATCGAAGATCGACAGCTCACCGAACATATCCGAGGGACCGAAGACCGCCAGCAGGTTCTCGCGGCCGTCAGCTGACTTCCGCCCGATCTTGACCTTGCCTGACTGGATGATGTACAGGCGATCGCCCAGTTCGCCCTCGGCGAAGATGACATGGGCTCGCGGAAAGGTGACCGGTTCCAGGGTGGTTCTCAGAGCGTCAACTGCCGACGGGTCGACTCCCTGGAAGATGCCGGCCGTGGCCAAGGGGTCGGTCACCGCGTTCCTCCAGCTCACCCGGGCGCCATCACAGCGCGTGCTCCGATGGCACCGATCACGTCAGGGTGGAGTCTAAGACCGTTGGCGGGCGCGGCGTGACGTGACTAGGCCGAAGCTACGTGGAGCGGTTCCGTTGCGCACCCCAGTGTCGGGTATGCGGCGCAATCGGAACAGTTCCAGCGCGCGGCCGATTCCACTGCGGAACAGCGCCCGTACCTCATCAGGTCGAGCGGCTTGGAGAAACTCCTCGACCTCGTTCTCTTGCACTGTGAGGTGGCGCAGGCGGCTCTCCAGCCGCTCCATCCCGAGCGCAAAGAACATCAGCAAGACTGGGACGGCGGCAACGAACCAGACGGTCATGGTGCGGGGGATCCTGCCGTATCAGCCGACCACGTGCGCGCTGGGGGTCGCGTGTTGGGCGTGTCGCCTGGTCCGGCTTGGATTCGGCCGTCGTGAGGCTGGGCGACGAGGACCGGCGGCGCCTCCGTACCCTGTGGGAGTGCCAGCTCGATCGCGCCGGTCTTTCGCTGCGGAGAGCCACCTCGCGCTGGTTCGGCGAGCCCGCCGGATGGTCCGAGTGCTGGCCATCGCTTACCCGGACGCGCACTGCGAACTGGACTACCAGACGCCGCTTGAGCTCGCCGTCGCCACCATCTTGTCTGCGCAAACCACCGACAAGCGGGTCAACGAGACCACGCCTGCGCTGTTCCCGCGATACCACAGTGCCAGCGACTACGCCGCTGCCGACCGGGATGAGCTGGAGAAGCTGATCCGACCCACCGGGTTCTACCGGAACAAGGCGACGTCGCTGATCGGGCTCGGTGCGGCGCTGGTCGAGCGCTTCGGCGGCGAGGTGCCCGATAAGCTGACTGATCTGATCACCCTGCCGGGGATAGGACGCAAGACCGCCAACGTGATCCTCGGCAATGCCTTCGGCGTCCCCGGCATCACCGTCGACACCCATGTCGGGCGGCTGGTGCGCCGATGGGGATGGACTGAGCACGATGATCCGGTGAAGGTTGAGCACGCGATCGGCGAGCTCATTCCGAAACGGGACTGGACTGTCCTGTCGCACCGGGTGATCTTCCACGGACGCCGGGTGTGTCACTCTCGCCGACCGGCCTGCGGGGTATGCCCGCTGGCTGCGGACTGCCCCTCGTATGGTCTCGGCCCTACCGAGCCCGGGATCGCGGCCACCTTGCTGCGCGGTCCTGAGGCGCCGCACCTGCTGGCGATGGCCGGGTTGCCCCCCGACCTGGCCGCCGGCCGGGAGGCGACAGTCAGTGTCGCGGCCCCTGGATCGATGCGGTGAAGCGCGCGCTGCGCTGGGTGGTGCTGACGGTGTTGCTGGCGTCCGCGCTGTTCGTGGCACTGCTGCCGCTCACGTCGTGGCAACGAACGTCCGGGCCTGCGCCTATGTCAATCCCAGCGTCCACCGATGGGGCGCAGCTTGGTCAACCGGCCCAGCCCGCCGCCGAGTCGCCGCCAAGCATCGACCAGCTGAGGTCCCGCGCGGCCCTGCAGCCGTGCCCGGCCACGCACTCCGGCACCACCCGCGGCCCGCTATCCGGGCTGGTGCTGCCCTGCCTAGGCCAGGAGGGCACGGTCGACGTGGGGGCCGCACTGGCCGGGCGTCCGGCGTTGCTCAACCTGTGGGGGCCGCTGTGCCAACCGTGTACCCAGGAACTGCCGGCGCTGGCCGCCTACGCAGCCGAGCCGGGCGCGGTGCCAGTGCTCGGAGTCGAGGTGCAGCGGCTGCCCGAAGGGGCCCTTGATTTGCTGAGAGCACTGAACGTGCACTACCCGTCGGTCAGTGATCCCGACGGCAGGCTGCGCGCCGCGCTGAACGCCCCGCCGGTACTGCCGCTGACCTATCTCGTCTCCGCCGACGGCCAGGTCAGCCAGCTCAACCCGCCAGAGGTGCTGCGTAGCCCGCAGCAGGTGCGTGCTGTCGTGGCGCGCTACCTCGGCCCCGGAGCGGCCGGATGACGGGGTCGATTGGAACGGGGCCCCCTGGAACCGGACCGACGGAAACTGGACCGCTGGTCGATCCCACATCGCTGCCCGGCTGGCTGGATCCGTTGGTACGCCGCACCGCTGAGATCGGTCCCGGTGATCTGGGCCGGATCCCGGTGCCACGGGAGGGCGGCCGACCGGCCGCTGTGTTAATGCTCCTCGCCGAGGACTCGCGCACCGGTGAGCCCGATGTATTGCTTCAGGTGCGCTCACAGGGCCTGTCCTCGCACCCCGGTCAGGTCTGCTTCCCCGGCGGAGCAGTGGAGGACGGCGACGACGGTCCGGTTGCGACGGCGCTGCGGGAAGCCGTCGAGGAGGTCGGGATCCGCGCCGACGATGTACGCCCGGTCGCGGTGCTGCCGCAGCAGTACGTGCCGCCGTCGAATTTCGTCGTCACGCCGGTGCTGGGTCACTGGGAGCGGCCCGGAGCGGTTGCCCCGGTGGATCACCGGGAGACCGTTGCGGTCGCCCGGGTGCTGCTGCGGGTGCTCGCGGACCCACCGAACCGGCTGATCGTGCGCGGACCCAACGGGTACCCGTACCCCGCTTTCGTAGTACCTGGGATGCTCGTCTGGGGGTTCACCGGCGGGTTGCTGGCCGCACTGCTGACAATGGGCGGCTGGGCACGACCCTGGGAGCCGGCGGCTGAGTACGACCTAGACGTCGCGAGGCGGCTGGCCGAGCGGACCGAGGTGATCCGGTGAACTGGGTGGATGTGCTGGTGCTGGTGCTCGCCCTGCTCGCCGGAATTTCCGGTGCCCGGCAGGGGATGGTCACCGCGGCGGCGTCCTTCATCGGTGTGCTGACCGGGGCAGTGATCGGTGTGCGCATTGCGCCGTCGCTGATCGAGGGCTACCAAAGCCCAGAAGTCCGGGTTGCGCTGGGAGTGTCGATCGTCATCGTGCTCATCGCAATCGGTGAGATGCTGGGTGTCTTGCTGGGGCGGGCGGTGCAGCGCCGGATCGACGCTGAGGCGCTGCGCCAGATGGACAGCTTCCTGGGCGCCGTGGTGCAGGGCATCGCCGCTCTGGTGGTCGCCTGGCTGGTGGCTCTGCCGCTGTCGAAATCGTCGGTCTATACCGGCCTGACCGGAGCGGTACGGGACTCATCAGTGCTGCGGATCGTGGACACAATCATGCCCAACGTGCTGCGTGATCTACCGTCCGAGCTGACCAGACTGTTGGATGTCTCCGGGTTCCCCGACGTGCTCGCGCCGTTCTCGCCGACCCCGATCACTGATGTGGGGCCGGCGGATCCGGTGCTGCTCAACAGCCCGGTGGTACGGCAGGCCAAGGCCAGCGTGCTGAAGGTGCGCGGCCGCGCGCGCTCGTGCTCCCGGGCGCTGGAGGGTAGTGGGTTCGTGGTGGCGCCCCAGCGGGTGATCACCAATGCGCACGTGGTCGCCGGTACCGACCAGGTCCAAGTGGAGATATCCCCGAACAACGCGCTGGACGCCGAGGTGGTCAGCTATGACCCGGAGGTCGACGTCGCGATCCTGAAAGTACCTGGGTTGCGGGCGCCGGTGCTGCCGCTGGCCCCGAAGCCGGCCATCTCGGGGTTGAGCGGTCTGGTGCTCGGCTACCCGCTGGATGGGCCCTACACGGCCTCTGCCGCTCGGGTTCGGGACCGCATCCACCTGCGGGGCCCGGACATCTACAACGCGTCGACCGTGGTCCGCAATGTTTACACGGTCCGCGCCGTGGTACGCAGCGGTAACTCCGGTGGCCCACTACTCGACGGCTCCGGCCAAGTGCTCGGCTTGGTGTTCGGAGCAGCAGTCGACAACGACGAGACCGGGTTCGTGCTCGCCGATGACGAGATCGCCGACGAGGTCGCTACCGCACCGAGCCGAAACACCGAAGTCTCCACCGGCAGCTGCGCCTCATGAACGACGATGCGGCGGCTTAGCGGCGCCCGACCTGGTTGCCGAACTCCGAGAAGCATTGCTGCATCTTCGCCGGGTCCCGGCCCGACTGCTGGAGACACTGCTGGTAATTCTGCCCGGCCGGTGAGTTCAACAGCGACACCCCTAACGCAACCAGCCCGATTGTCAGAAGCAGTCCGATGACGCCGAGCACGATTCCGCCGAGTGACACTCCACCGTTGGTCGCTTCTCCCCGCTTGGCTCGGGCCCGACCGAGCAGCCCGAAGATCACCGCGAGGATTCCGAAGATGATGCCGCCGACAATCGTCCAGCACAGCACGAGCGCGAGCACCCCCAGAACCAGTGCGGCGATCCCAAAGCCGTTGCGGGGCTGCCCCGTGGGCGTGCCATATCCAGGACCGTTGCCATACCCACGAGGGTTCTCGCCGTAGCTCACGGGCGGGCGGTACTGGTCGCCGTCTCGCGAATTCCCCTGCCCGTTCATCCCCTCACCT
>JAODNG010000275.1 GCA_025465385.1 Pseudonocardiales bacterium | reverse complement strand
CGCGGCCGTGTTGCTCTTCCCGCCGATCGGACACCTGCTCGGGATGAGCCCGCACTCCTTCGGCCTGTGGAGCGGCACCGCGATCAACGACACGTCCTCAGTGGTCGCCGCTGCCTACGCCTACGGGGGTGACGCCGGGGCCGCCGGCATCGTCGTCAAGCTCACCCGGACCTTGATGCTCATCCCGATCGTGATCGTGCTCGCCATCCTCAAGGCTCGCAAGGAAACGACGGATTTCAGCGTCCGCGCCATGCCGTGGCGCAAGATCGTGCCGATGTTCCTCGTCGGGTTCGTCTTGGCGGCCGGCCTGGACAGCCTCGGCCTGATCCCGACCTCCTGGCATCCGGTGCTCTCGGTGTTGGGCACATTCCTGATCACCACAGCATTGGCCGGAATCGGGCTGTCGCTTCGGCCGGCGGACATGCGTAAGGCAGGGCGCCGCCCGTTGCTCTTGGGAGCGCTGCTGTGGGTGGCCGTGGCGGCCAGCAGCCTCGGCCTGCAGGCGCTGACCGGCACAATCTAGGCAGGAGATGTCGGCGCGCTCGAGACGTGGTCTGGCGCGGGTGAGCGTCAGGGTCGCGGTCAGCCGTGTACGGGCCGCGGAGGTTCGCCAGTAGCAGCGCGCCGCTACTGGCGGCTTCGTGCCAGGTCCGAAGTCAGGTGGAGGGGGTTTCGGCGTGGTGGTCCGCCGAGCCATGGTGGTGGGTGGAATTCTGGGATACCGCCGGCCATGTGTATTCGCCAGCTGGAATGGTGGAGAAGTCGGTGGTGCCGACCGCACAGGGCGACGCAGTTTCCGACGCTGGTGGGACCATCATCGGCCCAATGGACAATGTGATGTATTTCGCACCAGCGAGCTGGTACAGAACAACCGGGAAAGGCGCATCCGCGGTCCCGAACAATGACCGCACGGCGGATCGCGGTGGGAATGGTGTGGCTGGCGCGCCCGACATCAAGTGGTTCACCTCGGGCACCTAACACCATCGGGATGACCTGGGCGTCGCAGGCGATCCGCCGGGCGACGTCAGCGTTGATCGGACCGCCCAACGCCAGCGACGCCGAACCGATCCGGCCTCGAAGCACGACCAGGCTCACCGTCACGACGACCTGCGGGCGTTCCCCACCTTCGGTGGGTAGGTCACCAGCGCCCAACGCGCGATGGGCCAGTTCAACCAGTGCGTCGGCGTCGCGTTGCGACGCGGTGCGCAAGTCAATTTCGGTATCGGTGGCTGGGCGGGGCGCAGCCAGTGGGCTTAGTGCCGCGCGGACGATCTCAGCGGCTTCCCGGTCGAGCCATCCGGCCAGCTCATAGCCACCGTTGCGGTCCCGGAAGCAGAGGTGTCGGCGAGTGTCGCAGGTGTCTTTCGGGCGTGCGCCGTCCTGATCTAAATACGCGAGGATCCGTTTGCCCAGCGTCTCCAGTTGCCCGGCATCGAGCGTGCGGGCGTGGTGGGCCAGCTCGGCTTCGACCTCGGCCCGCGTCTGATCACCCAGGTGCGGGGGGATCCGGGCCAGGACCGAACGGATCACCCTGACGTCAGCCGCGCCGATCGCGTGCTCAGCTACCGCTACAGCGGTAGCTGGGAGTTTCGGCTGGACGGGCGCACCGTTGAGCCCGCGGCTGGGCAGCACATCAGCGGACGCAGCGACCCGGGCCCGGGCCTCACCCAGCGATACCCGCCCCACCGCCCGTACCAGCTCGACGGTGGTGGTGTACCCCACCGTTGCCGCGGTCCCCCGGGAATCGATTTCAGCGACCACCGACAGCATTTGCGCCCAGGTCGAATGCAACCGGGTCTCCAACGCACCCAACTCGGCGACCAATGCGGCATCGCAGTCTTGCCACACCGCCGCCGTCGACATACCCTATTCTACAATGGGGCACTGACAAACTCCGCACAAGACGTAGGGGCCCAGACGGAGAAGTTGAAAAATTATAACGACAGCGCGCAATCGTTGACAGGAGTACCACGGGCTAGCGTCTGAGGGGCCGCGGAGAACGGCCTGTGGTAGAGGTGATCCATGGACTACGTCTGTCTTGGTACCACCGGCCTGCAGGTCTCGCGCATCTGCCTCGGGTGCATGAGCTACGGCGAGCCCGGTCGTGGTGCCCACCCCTGGTCGCTCGGCAAGGAGGCAGCCGAGCCGTTCTTCCGCCAAGCGCTGGATGCGGGCATCAACTTCTTCGACACGGCCAACGTCTATTCGGCCGGCAGCAGCGAGGAGATCACTGGTCAGACCCTGCTGTCGATGGTCTCCCGGGAAGAGGTCGTCATCGCCACCAAGGTCCACGGGCGGATGCGTCCTGGGCCCAACGGCCAGGGACTGTCCCGCAAGGCCATTCTCGCCGAAATCGACAGCAGCCTGGCTCGCCTCGGCACCGACTATGTCGATCTCTACCAGATCCACCGCTGGGACTACGACACACCGATCGAGGAGACTCTCGAAGCCCTCCATGACGTCGTCAAGGCGGGTAAGACCCGCTACATCGGCGCGTCGTCGATGTATTCCTGGCAGTTCGCCAAAGCCCTCTACACTGCCGACCTGAACGGTTGGACCCGCTTTGTGAGCATGCAGAACCACTACAACCTGCTGTACCGGGAGGAGGAGCGGGAAATGATCCCGCTGTGCGTCGACCAGGGCGTCGGCGTCATCCCGTGGAGCCCGCTGGCGCGGGGTCGGCTGACGCGCCCCTGGGCACAGCAGACCGCACGCTCGGAGACCGACGAGTTTGGCCGCTCCCTCTATAGCGAAGACAGCAGGTCCATCGTCGAGGCGGTCCTCAGCGTGGCCGCCAAGCGGGAGATTCCGCCCGCCCGCGTCGCGCTGGCCTGGCTGCTGGGTAAGCCCGGGGTTGACGCGCCCATCGTGGGGGCGACGAAGGTCTCTCACCTCGAAGACGCCGTCGCCGCCGTCGATCTACGCCTCGACGACTCGGAGGTCGACTTGCTGGAGAAGAACTACCACCCGTGCGCCGTGGTCGGGTTCAGCTGACGTCAGCGTGGTGCCTCGGGCCACAACGCCGAGGCCGGGTGAGGCGAGGACTGTCATGGAGCTGAACCGACGCCAGTTCATCACCGGCGCCGCCGTCACAGTGGCGGGCACGCTCGGCCTCAGCGCCATGGGTGCAGGCAGCGTCGCGGCGACGAGATTTCCTGCCGCACTGCCGCCGCCCGAACAGTCCGGGATCGATCATATCGTCGTGGTGATGATGGAGAACCGCTCCTTCGACCACTATCTCGGGTGGCTGCCCGGCGCAGACGGCAAACAGGACGGGCTCAGTTACTTCGATAACAGCGGTAGGCGCCACGCTACGCATCACCTGGACACCTTCACCGGCTGCGGGCATCCCGACCCGGATCATTCATACGAAGGCGGGCGCGTCCAATACAACGGTGGCGCCTGCGACGGTTTCCTGCGCTCGGGTCGTAACGACGAGTTCGCGATCGGCTATTACTCAGCGACAGATCTGGATTTCTTCGGCCGCGCCGCCCGCGACTGGACCACCTGCGATCGGTACTTCGCCGCGGTGATGGGGCCGACCTTCCCGAACCGCTTCTTCCAGCACGCCGCGCAAACTGACCGGATCTCCAACCTTATGGAGGTGACCACCATCGCCACGATCTGGGACCGACTCGCCGAACGCGGTATCCCGGCAAAATACTATTTCTGCGACGCGCCGATAACGGCCTTGTGGGGCTCGAAGTACCGAGACATCACGCAGCCGTTCGCCCAGTTCGTCCTTGACGCGAAGGCCCAGACGGCCTTGCCCGCAGTGTCGTTCGTCGACCCGCGGTTCCTCGGCGACGGCACCGTCGGCACATCCGGTGACGATCACCCGTTGGCCGACATCCGCGTCGGCCAGCACTTCCTTAACACTGTTTACGATGCAGTCGTTTCCGGCCCGAACTGGGAGCGCACCGTCCTGGTCATTAACTATGACGAATGGGGCGGGTTTTTCGACCATGTGCCGCCGACCACCGCGCCCGATCCGCGACCCGACCTCGGCACGGGCCTGCGCGGATTCCGGGTCCCGTGCCTGGTCATCTCGCCGCGAGCACGCCGGCAGACCATCGCGCACGGCACCTACGACCACACCTCCATACTGAAGATGATCGAGTGGCGATTCGGCCTCGAACCGCTCACCGTGCGCGACGCCGGCGCCAACAACCTCGCCGAGGTTCTCGACTTCGAGGTGGGGCCCGATCTCACCGCTGCGCGGTACCACGTCCCGGACATCCAGGCCTGCGGCTGCCAGTTCGCCGGCCATGTCGCAGGTGACATCCACGGCGGGCACGACTGGCCTGCGTTGCGGGAGTACGCGACCTGCATTGGATATGCGCAGGTCTGACCGGCAGGACGAGCCAGGCCACTCGCTAGGCTCGACGGCATGGAGGAGCACCAGGAAGGGCGCGGCACGGCTCCGCCGGGGACTGAGCGCGGCAAGCGGTTACGGCCGAAGTTTCACTACGAGCTCATCGGCTGTGGGCTACGCGGCCATGAGCTCCTCGGCACCGACGTCGCCACGATCCGACCTGTCGACGACCTACTCGTGCGCGAACCCGGCGACGGGCTTCGCTGGTATCGCTGCGTGCGCTGTGACGCGTGGGTTCCGCTGGCACCACCGCTGGCGCCGACTCGCGAGCATCTACCCGACCGCTCCGAGATCGCCCTGCCGCTGCGGGGACGACCCCTGCGAGACCGCTATGTGCTGCGGCTGATCGCCGTGGACCGGCTGGTCCATTTCATCGTGCTCGGCGTCCTCGCGGTGGCGGTGTTCCTCTTCGCCGCCAACCGGGTGGCCCTGAGTCACACGTTCTACCGGGTCCTGGACGCGGTGCAGGGTGGCGTCGGGGGCCCGAACGGCCAGGGCGGCGGGGGCATCCTGCAGGAACTGCGACGGGCCTTCGCCGCGAAGCCCTCCACCGTGTTATTCGTAGGATTGGCATTGGCCGGCTACGCAGTGCTCGAGGGCATCGAAGCTGTGGGCCTGTGGTTCGCCGCGCGGTGGGCCGAGTACCTCACCTTCATCGCAACCACGCTGCTGCTGATCCCCGAAGTCTACGAGCTGACCGGCCGGATCACCATCACCAAGATCATCACTCTGGTCATCAACCTCGCCGTGGTCGGCTACCTGCTGTTCGCCAAACGCCTGTTCGGCCTCCGCGGCGGCGGCCGCGCCGAACGCGCCGAACGCGCCGAAGACACCGGCTGGGAAGCGCTGGAACGCACCGCGCCGCCAGCGCCAGCGTGACTACCGGCCTTCGGGGTCACGTTGCGGTGTCGGTGGCGGGCGTGGTGTCGTCGAGGGGTGCCGCGCCGGCGATCTTGAGGTACTCGTTGATCTCGTCGGGGGAGGGATCGATACCCACCGACTGGGCATAGGCCTCGGCGGCCTCCGGGTCGTGCGCGCTGCCTGGTTCAGCCGTGCCGGCTCGCGGGAGCCGCTCGTCAGGTGTCGTCATTCTCGCCTTCCCCGTGTCACCACATCGACCCGATGCACTTGTCGTCCTGCTTGAGCACAATGCTAACGCTGTGAACGTTCAACCAGACGGCGCTGCCACGCCTCCTGCTCGCCGCGGCATATCGGGCAGCACCGAAGTGGCCCTTTCGGTTCTGGTCGGGGTGGTTGCGGCGGTGCCAGCCAGCATGGCGACCACCGTGGCGCTGGGGTTGCTGGTCGGCTGGGACGTCGCCTCGCTGGTTTACATGACGTGGGTGTGGTTGAAGATCCGCAATCGCGATGCTCAAGCGACCGCGCAACGCGCCACCGTCACCGACCCAACCCGCGCCGTCACCGATCTGCTCCTGCTCAGTGCGGCCGTCGCCAGCCTGGTCGCGGTAGGGTTCGTGCTGGTCCGATCCGGACAGCAGCACGGCATCCAGGAACTGCTCCAGGTCGAGCTCGGGCTCGTCTCCGTCGTACTCTCCTGGGACATAGTCCACACCGTCTTCATGCTGCGCTACGCGCGGCTCTACTACGCCGGAGAGGGCGGCGGAATCGACTTCAACGAGGCCGAGCCGCCCACCTACACCGACTTCGCTTATCTCGCCTTCACCATCGGCATGACCTTTCAGGTCTCCGATACCCCGCTGTGCAGCAAGGTGATCCGGCACACCGCGCTGCGCCACGCTCTGCTGTCGTACCTGTTCGGCACTGGCATCCTGGCGACGACGATCAACCTGGTCGCCAGCCTCAGCAGCAAATAAGCCCGGCGCGTCCGTGTGACATAGCGCAACTAGTCTTGGGGTGGCGCGTCTACCGTCGGGGCCAACTGTTGGGCGGGGTCACTACAGGCTCAGGGAGTGGTGTGGCTGGCGGAGACGGGCGCTGGGGTCCCAGCGGGGATGCCCGCGGTGATCGTCCGCGCCGAGCGCCTACCCCGCCGCGGTCTGACGTCCCGCGCCGTCGAGTGGTCCCGCCGGATCGGGCCGGTCAGGCAGGGCGCAACCCGCGTAGTGACCGGCCGCGAGCCACGGCGCCGTCGGGACGGCCGCGGGCAAGGTCCGGTTCCAATGGGCACCGGGATGGTTGGGACGGTCGGCGGTCCGGGCATCGTCCGGCTCGTCGCAACGACCGCCGGTGGGGATCCATCGCGCGGTGGGTTGTCGCGCTGGTGTCGATACTCGTGTTCAGCGTCACCGGATATGGCTGGAGCCAGTACGAGGCGCTCCTGACCGGGATCGGTAAATCCGACGCCATCCGTGGCGACGCTCCGAAATCAGCCGGCGGTGACACCAACATATTGATCATGGGATTGGACAGCCGGCTCGACGGGAACGGCAAACCGCTACCACCAGAGATCTACCAGGCATTGCATGCCGGTGACGAGCAGGTCGGCGGTTACAACGCCAACGTTTTGATGCTGGTGCACCTCCCCGGCGATGGTTCCAAGGCCACCGCCATCTCCATCCCGCGTGACGACTATGTCAGCCTCCCGGGCAGCCCGGACGGCGTTGCGAAGGGGAAGATCAAGCAGGCTTACGGCTTCGCGTTCGACCAGGAACATAGACGGCTGACGTCTTCTGGCGTGAGCGATCAGGCCACCTTGGAACAACGAAGTCGCGACGCGGGTCGCCAGGAACAGATCGACACGGTCGCCCAGTTCTTGGGGGGCGTGCCGATCGACCACTTCGTGGAGGTCACCATGGTCGCCTTTTACCAGCTCGCCCAGGTGGTGGAGCCGATCACGGTGTGCCTGAAGGAGGACACTCGCGACAACTACTCGGGCGCTGACTTCCACCGCGGCTACCAGCAGATCAACGCCGCTCAGGCGGTGGCTTTCGTGCGCCAGCGCCGCGATTCGGTGCACACTCAGCTCAACTTCAGTGATCTGGACCGGGAACGCCGCCAACAGGCCTTCATCGCCTCGTTGGTCTTCCAACTCAAACAGGCCGGGACGTTCCTCAACCCGGCGCGTCTGCGCGGATTGATCAGTGTGGCCAAGCAGAACATCGCCGCCGACACCGGTCTGGAGCTGCTGTCCTTCGCCCAGCAAGCTTCCGCCTTGACCAGCGGGAACATCAGCTTCACGACCCTGCCGATCGTCCGCTTCGGCACCAATCCTGCCGGCGAGGACGTCAACATCGTCGACGTGCCCGCGGTGCAGGCGCTGGTGCACAACCTGATCGGTGGCCCCACCCCCACGCCGGTCGCCGCTGCACCCGCCCCGGTCTCGGGCAGCCAATCCGGCATCGTAGACGTGATCAACGCCACCAGCCGCAACGGCTTGGCGGCCACCCTGGAACACGCCTTGGCCGCTACCGGCTTCACCCAGGGCGTCACCAGCACCGCCCGCCACCACCGGAGTACCACAACGATCTACTATCGCGATTCCGACGCTGCCCAGGCGGCTAAAACCCTGGCCACGATGCTTGGTGAGGTACCCACAGCACGGGACTCGACGGTATCGAGCGGGCACCTCCGGGTGGTCCTGGGTGCCGACTTCACGATGCCCACCAGCCTCGGCACCGCCGACTCCGCCTCGCCCGGCGACTCATCGCCGAGGCCCGCGACGGCGCCGACGCCAGGCGCCGCGCAGCGCACCGACGTGGACCCCGACAGCATCGCCGGCGCCGGGGTCCAGTGCGTCAAATAGCGGGCTGAGGTGCATTCTGTCGGGGTGGGCGTGGACGTGATGGTGGTATCTCCGGATCCGCCGCCCTTGACGTGGGATCGGTTGGCGACCGCGTGGACGTTGAACCCTGGCGCGCTGGTGGTGCTCGGCGCCCTGGGAGTGGCTTACTGGCTGGGCGTCCGCCGGCTGCGCCGGGCAGGCGTGGTCTGGCCGAATGGCCGGTCGTGGTGGTTTGCGCTCGGGTTGGCGTCGATTCTGCTGGTGACGGTGACCTTCGTCGGCGTCTATGCGAGCACCCTGTTCTGGGATCGCGCGGTGCGTAACATCGTGCTGCTCATGATCACGCCGATGTTCTTGGCCCTGGGGGCACCGCTGACCCTGCTGCGCGACGTGCTCCCGGAGCGGGCCACCCGGGCGGCCGGCCGGGTTCTGCACAGCGGTGCCGCCCGCGTCCTGACCTTCCCTGCGGTGGTGACCATCGCGCTGATCGCTCCGCTGTTCGTGCTGTACCTGACCCCGCTGTATGAGGCTTGCCTGCGATCAACGGCAGTCGGCGCCGCCATTGACGTGGGTCTGGTCGCCGCCGGGTTCCTTTACTTCTGGACCCGGTTTCGGATCGACCCCACCCCGCGCACCGATCCCTACCTGCTGTCGATGGCGATCAGCGTCGCAGAAGTGATCTTCGATGGGGTGTTGGGGTTGACCCTGTGGCTGGGCCCGCTGATCGCCCCTCGTTACTACCTGGAACTGCACCGGGCATGGGGGCCGGACCTGCGGACGGATCAGATCATCGGCGCCGGGGTGCTGTGGATCGGCGGTGACCTGGCCGGCCTGCCGTTTCTCGCCGCCGTGATGACCCGGATGATGCGCGAGGACCAGCGTGACGCCGTGGCCATCGACGCCGAACTCGACACCCTCGACGCTCTCGATGCCTCACTAGGGCCCCCAGCAACTGGCCCTGCGGCCAGCCCGTCGCAAACCCAGCCCCGGCTGTGGTGGGAAGACCATCCCGAGCTAGCCCAACGATTCCGCCGGCCCCGCTGAAGCCAGCGGCTGAACAGCGCACTGTGGGGTAGAGATGTGTCCCTGTCTCATGTTGCTCACATCGGCCTGACATGAGGTGTGGTTCAGACTCTCCGTATCTGGTCTTGTCGGTAGGAGCGGAGGGTTCTTCTGGTGCGCCCGGATCGCGGGGTTTCTGGTTGTGTAACCGGGGTGGCTCTTTTGTTGGCCCTGGTGAGTGCCTGCGGCGGCCCATCGGCTGCGCCAGGCCCGGCAGCGTCGACACCGGCAGCGGCGTCGGCGTCTCCTTCGGGATCTTCTGCGGCCCCGAATCCGAATGCGCCGGAGATCAATTCCGCTGGTGATATTCCGGATGGCCAGGTCTTTGTGCCCTATACGCCAGCGGGCGCGTCGTTTGTGGTGCGGGTGCCGCAGGGATGGGCGCAGTCTGCGGCGGGCTCGGCAGTGGTGTTCACCGACAAGTTCAACAGCGTGCGGATCGAGAGCGTGCCGCGGTCACAGGCACCTGATGTCGCGTCGGCGCGAGCCCAGGAGGTTCCCCAGCTGCAGAGCTCGGTGCGGGGCTTCCAGCCAGGGCAGGTCACGATGGTGCAGCGCTCGTCCGGCCCGGCGGTTCTGATCACCTATCAGGCGACCTCCGCGCCGGATGCGGTGACCGGCAAGTCGGTGACCGAAGCGGTGGAGCGCTACGAGTTCTGGCTGGCCGGCCAGGAGGTCGTGCTGACGTTGTCGGCGCCGCAGGGCGCGGACAACGTGGATCCATGGCGGATAGTCACCGACTCGTTCCGGTGGCAGTAGTGACCACGGTGACCCAGACACACCGGCCGGGCGTGAGAGGATCAGCCGCTGCCGCGATCGAGGCGCGCTCGCTGTACCGGTTCTTCCGGGCCGGGGAGGAGGAGACCCTCGCTCTGCGGGGCGTCTCGCTTTCGGTTATGCCCGGTGAGTTCGTGGCGATCGTTGGCCCTTCAGGGTCGGGAAAGTCCACGTTGCTGGCATGCCTAGCAGGACTTGACGACCCGGACGGGGGCAGCGTGCTCGTCGAAGGGTTCCGGATGAGCCATCAACCGGAGCCGGCCAGAGCACGGTTGAGGGCGCGCCGGATCGGTGTGCTGACCCAATCGGGAAACCTGTTCGACCACCTCACGGTGGAGGCGAACCTTGCGGTTGCGCAGGGTCTGGGGGGCAGGTCGAGCAGGGCGTCGCGGATGGAGTTGCTGGGCTCGGTAGGGCTGGCCGAGCGGGCCGGCGCGCTGCCCAGCCGGCTTTCCGGCGGCGAGGCAACCCGGGCTGGCTTGGCGGTCGCCCTGGCCAATGAGCCGGCGGTGGTGCTGGCCGACGAACCTACCGGGGAGCTGGATAGCGCAACCGAGGCCACCGTGTTGGAGTTGTTGTGTGGCGCTGCCGGCCGTGGGGTGGCGGTGCTGGTGGCCAGTCACAGCCCCGCGGTCGCCTCGGCTGCCGACCGAGTGATGCGGCTGTGGGACGGGCAGATCGGATGAGTGCCGAGGCGGCGATGAACGGCAGCGCGGCGGTGCGGCCGCCCGCTCAGTGCCAGCCGGTTCTGGTCGAGTGCCTGTCGGTGAGCCGCGTGTTCGGTAGTGGTCCCAATGCCGTGCCGGCGGTGCGGGACGTCACCGTTGCGGTGCACGCGGGCACGCGGGTCGCGCTGACCGGGCCGTCGGGGTCGGGTAAGTCGACGCTGCTGCACCTGATGGCGGGGTTGGAGAACCCCACCGGCGGCACGGTGCGCTGGCCGGGCCTCGATGGGCCCCCGCACGGCCGCCCCGGTGTGGTGGGGATGGTGTTCCAGGGGCCCAGCCTGATCCCGGCGTTGAACGTGGTCGAAAACGTGGCGCTGTCGTTGTTGCTGGCCGGCGCAGCCGAAGACGAAGCGCTGCGGCGCGCCCTCGTGGCGCTGGACCGGCTAGGGATCGGCGAGCTCGAGCGCAAGCTGCCCGAGGAGATTTCCGGTGGTCAGGCGCAGCGGGTGGCGGTGGCCCGGGTGCTGGCCTGCCGGCCGTCGCTCATCCTGGCTGACGAGCCCACCGGACAGCTTGATCATGACATTGGTGACCGGGTGATGTCGGTGTTGCTGGAGGCCGCCAAGGAACTGCGCGCAGCGCTGGTGGTCTGCACCCATGATCCGACCGTGGCCGGGCGGCTGACCGAGCGGTGGCGGATGGTCGACGGTCGGCTCACGGTACCCGGAGATGAGCGGGCGCAGGAGTCCGCGGCTGGGCGGGAGCGGCCGTGATCCGAATCTGGATGGGTGGACTGGTGCGCCGGCGGGCCGGACGGCTGGTCGCGACTGTCCTGGGGGTGGCAGTCGCGGTGGCGCTGCTGGCCTCGCTGGGGGCGTTCCTGGCCGCGTCGAAGGGCTCCATGACGGCCCGGGCGGTGCGCGAAGTAGCGGTGGACTGGCAGGTGCAGGTCCAACCCGGGGCCGACCCGGCCGCCGTGCTGGGCCCGGTCCGCGCCGCGTCGGGGGTCCGCTTGGCCGTGCCCGTCGGATACGCCCAGCTCGCGGGATTGACCACGACAAGTGAGGGCACCACCCAGACCACTGGCCCCGGGGTGGTTCTGGGCCTGCCCGACAACTACCGTGCGGATTTTCCCAGCGAGATCCGCACCCTGACCGGCACCGACGGCGGGATGCTGCTGGCCCAGCAGACCGCGGCGAACCTGCACGCCAAGCCCGGTGACCTGGTGCAGATCGCCCGGGCAGGGCTCGCGCCGGTGCAGATCCGGGTGGACGGCGTGGTAGATCTTCCACAAGCGAACTCGCTGTTCCAGAAGGCCGGCGCCCCACCGAGCTCGCAGCCGGCCGCCCCACCGGACAACGTGGTGTTGCTGCCGGAATCGCAGTGGCACAGTCTGTTCGACCCGCTCGCGGCGGCGCGCCCGGATTTGGTGAGCACCCAGATCCATGTGGCGCGCACCCGGGCGCTGCCCGCCGATCCGGCCGCGGCATACGCGCAGGTGAGCGGGGCAGCGCACAATCTGGAGGCGCACACCGCAGGCGGCGCGGTGGTCGGGGACAACCTGGGCGCCGCGCTGGATGCCGCCCGGGCGGACGCCGCCTACGCTCAGGTGCTGTTCTTGTTTCTCGGACTGCCGGGTGCAGTGCTCGCCGGGCTGCTGACCGGCGCGGTGACCGCGGCTGGGGCGCTGCGGCGTCGCCAGGAGCAGGCGTTGTTGCGCACCAGGGGGGCGACCAGCCGGCAGCTGATCGGGCTCGCCGGGGTCGAGGCCGGCCTGGTAGGAGTGGCCGGCGCCGTGATCGGTCTGGGCGCAGCCGTGCTGGTCGGGCGGCTCGCGTTCGGGTCGGTGAGGTTCGGCACCAGCGCGGCCACCGCCGTTGCCTGGATTCTGGGTGCGGCGCTGGTCGGGCTGCTCATCGCCGCGGCGAGCATCCTGCTCCCGGCCTACCGGGACCTGCGCACCACCACCGTGGCGACCGCACGGCAGGCGATCGGACGGTCGCGGGGGCCGTGGTGGGCCCGCTGCGGGGTGGACATCATCCTGATCGCCGGCGGGAGTGCCGTGGTCTGGGCCGCCAGCGGCAACGGCTACCAGCTGGTGCTCGCCCCGGAAGGTGTCACCAGCATCTCGGTGTCCTACTGGGCGTTCGCCGGGCCCGCGCTGCTCTGGGTCGGTGCCGGGCTCCTGGCGTGGCGGCTGGTCGACCTGCTGTTGGGCCGAGGACGCCGGCTGGTCGGCCGCGGGCTGCGCCCGCTGGCCGGGGGACTCGCCGACACCGCGGCCGCGATGTTGTCCCGGCGGCGCCGGTTGCTGGCCCGCTCGATCGTGCTGCTAGCGCTCGCACTGGCATTCGCCGCATCCACGGCGACGTTCAACGCCACCTACCGCGCCCAGGCCGAGGTCGACGCTCAGCTGACCAACGGCGCCGATATCAGCGTCACCGAATCCCCAGGCACAACTGTGGCTCCTGCCGCGGCCGGGCCGATCGCCGCGGTGACCGGAGTGCGCGCGGTGCAGCCCATCCAGCACCGTTTCGCCTACATCGGCCCGGACCTGCAAGACCTCTACGGTGTGCGTCCGGCCACCATCACCAGCGCCACCGCGTTGCAGGACACCTATTTCCAAGGTGGCACCGCGCGGGCACTGATGGATCAGCTCGCCGCCCACCCGGATTCGATCCTGGTCAGCGCTGAGACCGTCAAGGACTACCAACTTCACCCCGGTGACCTGTTGAACCTGCGGCTGCAAGACAGCAGGACCAGGCAGCTGACGATGGTGCCGTTCCACTACATCGGGATCGTCAAGGAGTTCCCCACCGCTCCGAAGGACAGCTTCTTCGTCGCGAACGCCTCCTACATCGCCCAGCAGACCGGCAGCAATGCAGTCGGAGCATTCCTGGTCGACACCGGGGGCCAGAACGTCACCGCCATCGCCGAGCGGATCCGGACCCTCGTGGGCACCTCCGCCACCGTCACCGACATCGCGCACACCCGCTCCACGATCGGCTCCAGCCTTACCGCGGTTGACCTGGCCGGGCTGACCCGCGTCGAGCTCGCCTTCGCGCTGGTGCTGGCGGCCGCCGCCGGCGGGCTGGTGCTCGCGCTGGGCCTGACCGAACGACGGCGCACCTTCGCCATCGCCGCCGCCCTGGGCGCCACCGGCCAACAACTACGTGGCCTGGTCGCCGCGGAAACCTCAACTCTGGCCGTCGGCGGCGTGGTCGCCGGTACCGGCATCGGTTGGGCGCTGTCCGAGGTCCTCGTGACCGTGCTCACCGGCGTGTTCGACCCCCCACCCGACGTGCTTACGGTCCCCTGGCTGTACCTGGCCGCAGTCACGGTCACCGTCGTCGCGGCCCTCGCCACCGCCGCGGCTGTTGCGATCCAGCTAGCCCGCCGATCACCGATCAACATCCTGCGGCAGCTGTGAACCGGCCGCGTCCGCGCGGGGTTCTCATCATATTCTCATCGGACCTGCCTAGGGTGACGGTGTGCGGGTGCTGATTGTTGAGGACGAGCTGCGGATGGCCGCGCTGCTCAAGCGGGGGCTGGAGGAAGACGGCTACGCCGTGGACGTGGTGAACACCGGAACCGACGCGGTATGGCAGGCCAAGGAATTCAGCTACGACGCGGTGGTGCTGGACGTGATGCTGCCCGGGTTGGACGGGGTAGGAGTCTGCCGGCGGCTGCGCGAGTCGGGGCGGTGGATGCCAGTGCTGATGCTCACCGCCCGGGACGCCGTCGAGGACCGGGTGCGGGGCCTGGACGCCGGCGCGGACGATTACCTGACCAAGCCCTTCAGCTTCGCCGAGCTGTCCGCCCGGATCCGGGCGCTGATCCGGCGCGGCGCGGTGGAACGGCCCAGCGAGCTACACGCCGCCGACCTACGGCTGGACCCGGCGACGCGCCAAGCGTGGCGCGGGCAGGTGGAGCTGGAGCTCTCGACCAAGGAGTTCGCCCTGCTGGAGCTGTTCCTGCGCCATCGCGGGCAGGTACTCACTCGCACCCGGATCCTGGAGCACGTGTGGGACTTCGCCTACGACGGGGTATCGAACGTGGTAGACCAGTACGTGCTGTACCTGCGGCGCAAGATTGACCGCCCGTTCGGGCTGGAGCAGCTGGAGACTGTGCGGGGCGCGGGTTACCGGTTGCGCGCCGAACCCGCAATGATCGGGTCCCGGTGACGGCTCGCCGGCCGGAATAAGGATCCGACGATGCCGTTGCGATTGCGGTTGGCGCTGCTGTTCGCGCTTGGCACTGCGGCGGTGATCGCCGCGGCCGCATTGACCTTCGTCTTGCAGCTTCGGGCAAGTCTGGACGCCTCGGTGGATGCCGGGCTGCGAGCCCGGGTGCGGGCCGTGGCTGACGAGCTGGACTCGGAGGGCACGCTGCCGCAGCTCGGTCCCACTGCTCAGATCGTCCAGCTTCGCGCGCCCGACGGCCGGCTACTGGTCTCCTCACCAGTGGCCGGCACCCAACCGTTGCTTGACGCCACCCAGCGGCAGCGGGCCCTGGCCGGCCAGGTGTCGTTCACCGCCACGGTGTCCGGCGCTCGGAGCCGGCTGCTGGCCACCACGGTGCGTGTCGGTGGCCAACGGGTACTGGTCGTGGTGGGCACGGCCAGCGAAGTGTCCGATGCCGCAGTGGATAGGGTCGAGACCGCGCTGGTGGTAGGGGGCCCACCCGCGGTGTTGCTCGCCGGTGCGGGCGCGTGGTTGCTGGCCGGGGCGGCGCTGCGCCCGGTGGAGCGGATGCGCCGCCAGGCCGCGGACATCAGCGACCGGGACACCGGCCGGCGTCTCGCGGTGCCGCCCACCCGCGATGAGATCGCCGCGCTGGGTGCCACCATCAACGACTTGCTCGCGCGGATGCAGGAAGCGCTGGAGCGGGAGCGCAGCTTTGTCGCCGATGCCGGTCACGAGCTGCGGACCCCGCTGGCGATCCTGCGCGCCGAGCTGGAGCTCGCGGCTCGACCCGGCCGCAGCCGCGACGAGCTCGTCGACGCGGTCAGCCATGCGGGTGTGGAAACCGATCGCCTGATCCGGCTGGCCGAGGATCTGCTGTTGCTGGCCCGCGCTGACAACGCTCAACCGTTCCTGCGCCCGGTCCCGCTGGTGTTGCCCGAGCTGCTGGGCGCCGCTGCCCGCGGTGCGGAGGCCCGCGCGGCGGCGCGGGGGGTCACCGTTGCGGTGCACACTCCGGCCGAGCTGACCGTCGTGGCCGATCCGGACCGGTTGCGCCAAGCGGTTGACAACCTGCTGGACAACGCCACCCGGCACGCTCCGTCGGGCAGCGTCGTTGAGATAACCGCGACCGCGAATGGGACCGGGATGATCGTCGTGGAGGTAGCTGACCGCGGACCCGGTTTTCCTGTGGAGTTCCTGCCTGACGCGTTTGAACGCTTCCACCGCGCCGATGCCGCCCGCACCCGAGACGGGGGTGGGACCGGGCTGGGCCTATCTATCGTGCAGGCCATCACCGAAGCCCACGGCGGCCATGCCAGCGTCGGTAACCGACCCGGCGGCGGCGCTACGGTGACCCTCGAACTGCCGGACACCGACGGGGGCTCCCCGCTCGCTGGGCGCGCGATGGGGAGCCCCCGATCTCAGTGACCGACTAGCACTTGCGGCGCCGCCAGTGATGGTCCTCGTCATGCCGGTGACGGTCTTCATCGTGTCTACGGCTGTCGTCGCGATCCCATCCCAAGAATCGTGTTCCCATGGTTCCTTTCCCTCCTCGTCGAGGTGACGCTCGGATGCGTTCCTCGATTACCACGGTACCCGCGGACCGTTCTGATGCACCGCATTCCCAGT
>JAODNG010000255.1 GCA_025465385.1 Pseudonocardiales bacterium | reverse complement strand
TAGACAATCCCTCGCCTTATGGTGTCCAGATGCCGGTGACGGGTGGTGTCGCCGCGGCTGCTCAGAGCGGCGGTAGCTGGTACATGTCCTCGATTGTTCGCAGGATGGTGTAGTGGTTGATGTGGTCGGCGACGTCGCCGGGTCGGACCATGGGACCGGCGAACACGGTAGGGATGTGGTTGGCGGCGGTGTCGTCGTCCTCATCGAAGGTCACGATGAGCAGGCTGTTGTGGGTGTGCGCCCAGTCGAGGTAGGCGGAGAGGTGGTGCCGCGCCCAGGCGTCCCCGGTGTCTGCGGGACAGTCGTGCATGTCGTTGCACAGGTTAGGGATCACCACGGCGACAGTGGGTAGCGCGTCGAAATCGGTGGGCAGCTCGGACAGCGGCAGGTTCGCGCTGGTGGGGATGTTGGCGAAGTCGACCCATGGGTTGTGCTTACGGGCGTAGCCCCCATCTGATGACGCGCAGCCGGTAAAGCCGACACTCGGCAGGTCTTCGGAGTAGCCGGCGAAACCGCGGCCGCTGTCGAGCAGTTGGCGTGCCAGATTAGGTTGATCGCCCAGTTGCTGGGGACAGGAGTCGTCGGTGACGCCATGGGTGGAGCCAGACAGCAGGGCAATGTAGTTCGGTTGGCTGGGATGTTGCTCGCCGTGGGCATTGGTGAAGTTCGCCCCTGCGTGGGCGACCGACGTGAGGTAAGGGACGCCCGCATCGCCGATGACCTGCTGGTAGGCCGCATTCTCGAAGACGACCAACAGGACGTGATCTGGCCGGGGGATCGCACCGGGCACGCTGGGCACAGGCGACCCGCTGGGATCCGCCGCGGGCTCGGTGGAACCCGAACCGCACCCGCTGACCAGCAACACAGTTATGAGTGCCCCTACTAGCGCACTGGCGCAGCGTGGTCGGTGTGGCTGCCAGCGGATCACCGGGACGCTCCTTATCCGACTGCGCGCAACGTGTCCGGATGCGCCAAGATGGCCCGGGCCTGAAAAGGCTAAACGCAGATGGCACCCGATGCCACGGCGGCCTCGGCGTTCACGGCGGCGCGCCAGTGGCGCATGAGAAGTCGCGCAACGACTGTCGCGCCCCCGATCTCGGGACCGGTTCAACGGTGATGGTTACATAGCACCTTCGCCCACGGTTTGATGGCGGCATGGACGATTCCGACCACAACGCTCAGCCCGTCAACCTGCCTGCCGTCGTCGACCCACCACCCATGATTCCCGTCCCTCGAGCGCAGCAGCGACCAACACGATGGCACTCCAGCACGCTGCCTGACCGGCTACGCCGCGCAAGTCGACACCCCGCAGTGGTCGGCTCCCTGGTAACCGCCGCTGGGCTGCTACTCAACGCCAGTCTGCGACGGACGCTGCCATCACCGCGGCAACTCGCGCAGCTCGCCGGATCCGCCATCACCCCGACGCCGTCCGCGTCGATCGCTAACGGGTCGTGGGTGCTGTTCACTCGTACCGTCGTGGTGGAGACATGGACCGTGCGCGGTCCCCAGCTCTGAGACCGTCCGCCGCTTGGCGGTCCGGGCTGCTGCCCTGGACTGAACCTGCCCGATCTGGACACTCAGAGGTCCGGAGCGGTTTGTGCGCCGCTGCACCAACGTGGCGCGGGAGCGGTACATAAAGAAAGGGGCCCGGCCGAATGGCCGGGCCCCGAGAGGGAATGAACCTGTCTTGACTCCGATGTACGCCGAAAGGTCGCGGCGACCACCTCCATCTCGACTGTTCCTCAACCTCCTGTTGTTTCTTGTGCACCTGCCCTTAGCGTCGCCTCGTGCGAGCGCTTCTGGACTGTTCACCGTTGCTGTCGGCGCATTTTGTATCACCATCAGCGAGCGCTGTCAAGCCCTGAACGAATAGCCGTCTTTCCGGCGCTCACCGTCAAGGCTCAGTGGACCGACACCGCACCGAACGAGCTTGAGCCGCAGGTGGCGGAGCGGCCGCGCGTGTGTTCTCCCGGCAGCTGTTCCTCGGTGAGGCACTGGACACCGAGAGGATCAAGCGTCGGTGGCGCGGCGGGGGGTGAGCGCATCACTGTCGAGCGGAGGGCTCACCGTGCGAGTGCGTTGAGCAGGTGCCGCCTCGCATGGCAATCCCTTAATCTGTTGGTATGGCGCAAAGTCGGTCTGAAATCCTCAGCGCTGCACCTCCGATGTTCAGGTCGCGGCTGTTGAATTCGCTGACCCGCACCCATCCTGTCGTGCCACTGGTGCTGTACGGGCCGGTGATCTTGGCGCTGGCGGCGAGCGGTGTATGGCGGGCTGGCGTCCTAGTTGCGATCACGCTGATGGCCGCGGGTTACCTCACCTGGACCCTGACGGAGTACTGGGTGCATCGTGCGGTGTTTCATTTCCAACCGCGCGGCCCGCGGAGTGAATCGTTCGTGTGGATGATTCACGGCGTGCATCACGACTACCCCAACGACCCGCGGCGGGTGGTTGCGTCGCCCGCAGCGAGCGTTCCGATCGGTGCCGCAGCGGCAGTCCTGTGCTGGCTACTGTTGCCGGGGGCCTTGTGGCTGCCGTTCGCGGCCGGCTGGGGTGGCGGGTATCTCGCCTATGACCTGCTGCATGCGTATCTGCATGTCGGCCGGCCGAGGACGGCGCTGATCCGCTGGCTACGTGCCCGGCATCTGCGTCACCATTTCGCGGATGCTCGAGGAGACTTCGGCGTGAGCGCGCCGTATTGGGATTTCGTCTTCCGCACCTCGCTACCAGGCCGCCTACCACGCCGGAAGCCCGTTCGGCTAGGCGATGCGCGCAGTGCGGCTTAGACCGGTGGCAGCCCGGTCGGTACGCGCGTCGAGCGTCGGACAGCAGAGCTGGGTGACCGGGGCCGCAGTTGGTCTCAGTACGGACCCCACGCTGATGTGCCGGTCGTTCGGGCCTCCTGACGAGCGGGCTCGAAGGCGGCCTGCGAGCATCACTGGGTGAACTCGCAGCCGGGCATTTTCGCCCTGGGAACGTCAGAGCATGCCTTTCTAGAGTTCGATCTGCGCGGCGGTGCACGGCCGGCGCAGCTGGTGACCGCTGCAGCAGGCCTGGTTGATCCGTTGTCGACCACCGGCGGCGTGAACCTGGTCATCGGGTTCCGGCCTGAAATGTGGGCACGCGTCGCGGACGCCGAGAATGTACTGCCAGATGTGCACAGTTGGATCGACGACCTGACCGGTCCGGACGGCTTCACCATGCCGGCCACGCAGCACGACGCGTGGTTGTGGGTGGCCGGCGGCGACCGGAGCGCCGTCTTCGATAACGCCCGCGCGGTTGTGCAGGGGTTGCAGCCGGTCGCTCACCTGGTTCGGGAGACCAACGGCTGGCTGTATCAGCACGACCGCGACCTGACCGGATTCATCGATGGCACCGAGAACCCGTCCCTGCTGGAGGCACCGCAGGTGGCTACCGTGCCCGCTGGGGCACCCGGGGCCGGCAGCAGCGTAGTGCTCTATCAACTATGGCAGCACGACTCAGCCGGCTGGGACCGGTTATCCCAGGAGCAGCAAGAGCGCGCGATGGGTCGCACCAAGCCCGATAGCGTCGAACTGCCAGAGGACGTCATGCCGGCCGACAGCCATGTGGCACGAACGGTCCTTGAGGTCGACGGCGAGGAGCAGCCGATCTTCCGTCGCAACGTTGCGTACGGCAATGTTTCGCACCACGGCACCGCGTTCGTTGGATTCAGCTGCGATCAGTGGCGGCTGGAGGAGATGCTGCGGCGCATGGCGGGTGCCAGTGACGGGATTCGGTGCGCTCTCACCCATTATGTTCAGCCGCTCACCGGTGGTTACTACACCGTGCCCGCGGTCGATGCGTTGGCCTGCTTCGTACCTCCGGTCAAGGACTGAGCCGCAGATCGGCACGCCGCGATTGCGCCACATTCGGCGAGCTCAATGGGCTCCGAACAGTTCGTGACGCACTTGCAGCCGCGCGTGCCAGTTGTTCGAA
>JAODNG010000233.1 GCA_025465385.1 Pseudonocardiales bacterium | reverse complement strand
CCTGCGGCTGAAAACACCGGGGGCGGCCCGGGCTTTGGACAGGTCGACCGGACCCCTTGGACCCCCGGGTGGGGTCTTCCGATCCCGCAGCGGCCCCTACGGGTTTCCTGGATGGCGACGCTGGGCGGGGTGTCCCGAGGTTGCGTCGGGACCCGGGCGTGGCAGCAGAAGCGAGGCTGGGCGTCTAGGCATACGGGACGGCGGTTTGCCGTCCTCATAACCGCGGGAGGAGATCAGCCGTGGGCCGTCGTGACCGAATGATTGTGCTTGTCAGTACCGCCGTCGTGGTGCTGCCCGTGGTGAGCGCGGTCGTGTTCGCGGCGGGCGGCCAACCGCCCAACCCAGCCCTTTGGTGGCCGACACCGCGACCGTCCCGGCGCAGCTAGCCGTTCCCACTGGTCAATGACTCGTGGCCACCGCTGAAGGTCGATCGTGGCTCGCAGGTATACATGTGCACCAACGGTGCGTGGACTCTGAAGGAGCCCGCCGCGGTTCTCACGTCGGGCACCGAGGAAGTCCTGCACTCCGCGGGGCCGCAGTGGATTTCAGCAAATGACAGCAGTGCGGTCACCGGAGCGACGAGCGCCACGGTGGCCGTTCCGGGCGCGATACCGAACTGCTATTGAAAGCCACCGCACACCGGGGCAGCGGGCTATTCGGAGAGGTGAGGTGAGGCACACCACCGACCCCACCGCCCGAACAAATCCGGACCATCCGCCTGGCCTGGCAACGTCAGCGGCATAACCGCGAGACACGAGAGGCACGTCGACTTTCCGAAAGCGCCGCGATGAACCGGCAAGGAGGAGGTAGAAAAGCTCTTCGTCGAAGGGCTAGCGACCCGCGACGGCCCCGAGCCATGCGTCGACGTTCCGTGAGGGCGTGGCGAAGTGGGCTGCCCCGCGTTTTCCGGATATGTTTTCTCAGTGTTGTTACGCCGGTTGCCGCTAATTTAGGTAGTCAGTGTGGGCCTCGGGTGGGGTTCGATAACCCAGTACCGAGTGGAACCGTCTGGTGTTGTAACAGAGCTCAATATATGAAGCACGTGTCTTTGCGGGCGTGTTCCCGGGTTGGGTACACCGTCCGGTTCACCCGCTCAACTTTGAGCGCGGCGTTGAATGATTCCGCCGGGGCATTATCAAAGCAGGATCCGACGTTCCCGACCGAATAGCGGATGTCGAGCGAAACCGTGGTCTGGCCGAAGGATTTGCTGAAGTATTGCGCGCGGCGATCGTAAAGGACATGCCTTCGTCCAGAACCTGCGCCGCGGACACTAGGAACTGGCGGCGACCTCGACCCGAACCGCCGGATCCCAGCAGCCTTTACCGAACTCGGTTCTCGCCATCTAAACAGCACACCGGCCAGTCCGGACGCGCCGTCGAGATCGTGAAGAGCCCAGGCTAGTAGCGCCACTGCTGGTATCGGCGCCGTCTTCGCCCTGGAGCATACGGGGTAGAGCATTGGTGCACGCACTGTCGCATTAAGGCGAAGATCGGTCCCGCGCTCCCGGGCGTGGCCCTCGACCGGTGGGATGGCCAGATACTGCACGCCAGCCTGATCGGTAACCCCGATCGCCCAAGGTTCCAGAACAACAGAGGAGGAGAACGTGACGCCATTTGTCAACGTCAGGAGTTCGTCATGAGCATTTTGGTACGCCCGGGTGACGATGCGCGGTACTCGACGCGCGGTGGTGTCTACGTCCCCGCCGGGGAAGGTATCACCAAGTGGTTTTCCGGCGATATCTACACGGTCAAGCTCAGGGCAGAGGCTACCAATGGGGTGATCAGTGTCGTCGACGCATCAATTCCGGTGGGTAGTGGACCGGTGCCACACAGCCACGTGGACGAGGATGAGACGTTCTTCATGCTCTCCGGGGAACTCGAGTTCCTCGATGGCGACATGACTTTCATGGCGGGTCCGGGAGACCTCGTATTCGTGCCCCGAAAGACCCGCCACCGCTTCAAAAACATCGGGCTGCATCCTGCCAGGATGCTGTTCCTATACACCCCCGGCGCAACGGCGGATATCTTCGTGGAAGGTGGCGACGAGCCGGAGCCGGGTAAGATGGCGCAGCCGTGGGGTCCCGAGCGCATCGATGCGCGCATCCTGGGCCTCTTCGACAAGTACGGCACGGTAGCCGGTTGATCACCACACTCCTCGATCACGACCGCTACTCGGACGGCGCCCTGGTCCGGCTTTATCACGAGCGCGGGAAAGATCGAGTCCGCCTACCTGGCCCCGTGGCACATCGCCCTGGAGGGTCACGTCCTTCGCTCGGGTGACCAGCCCGGTTTTGAGCAGGAAAACTGGGCCCTGCTCACCCTCCACCAGCTGATGCGCAGGGGCTAGGGTCACCGCGGTCGAGACCGCCAGGCACCGATCCCCACCGGGCCAGCTTCACCACCGCTGTTCAGGCTGCGCGTGACGAGCTCACCTCGGCTCGCGGAGTCTGTCCAGACGACCCTGCTGACCTGCTCGGTGCCATCGGCCGGGCTGTCCTGGTCACGGCTTTCAGGTCAAGCCGCAATCTCCTGACACAGCAGGGCTGAGTGGAGCCGCCTTGACCTTCTTACCCGCGCCGGAGCTGGGACCTACGCCCTCGCCACACCGCCGTAAGTCCTAGACACACCGCTCGGCCGCTTAACTACGCGGCTTTGAGGCGCGCATCGCCGCGCAGAGTCCTTGGCTATCACGCCGAGACCGCACCATCCGCCCCACCGGCCGACGGCACATTGCGCCAACGCCGATGGGGTGCCTTCACCGAACTCGCCCTCGCCATCCAAACAGCACGGGCATACGGTTAGAGCATTGGTGGAGGCAACGCCACGATAACTCCTCTGCGAGCTCCACCGGACGACGCCGCGGCGCGAATCCCTGGCCCCTTGCCGAACGGTCGCTCGCCAATACCCCAGAACCAGCGACACGACAGAAACAGGCGCGACCGATGAGTAAGCTCATAATCGGGAAGACAATGACGCGGTACACGACTTAAAAAGCCTTTGATTTCGGTGCTGGAGTCATCCGGCCGGAGCAGGCCGTCGGGCTGGCGCCCCAGGTCGGGGGCCCGGTGCTGTTGCCGGGTGAGGACGGCTATGCCGATGAGTGTGCGATCTACAACCTAATCTCGTTCTAAAGCCGGCGCTGATGGTC
>JAODNG010000213.1 GCA_025465385.1 Pseudonocardiales bacterium | reverse complement strand
GGCAGCATCACCGGTGACGAGACCTGCCACGAGGAAATCCTGAATGGAGTCGATGGGGAATGCTTCTGTCTCGTAGAATTCAACGAAATGCGAATGAGGTTCAGCAGTGACAGTGTCGTCGAGCGGTGACCCGTTCGCGGTCAGGCCGCGACCGCCCTGCAGGACCAACGGGCGCAGAACCTCTTTCATGGGCGCCTGCTGAAGCTTGAGGCGCTCCGTCAACTCCCGGCGGCCGATGCGATACTTTCCCCCTGAACGCCGGACACCGAGGAGGCGGGCCCAGGTGCTGTCAAGCACGACATATCCCTTGCTCATGAGAGCTCCTTCACTCCGCGGCGCCTGACCGGCTCAATGCCGGCAGCTGCCGAAGGGCCCCACCGAAACCGAAACCTCGCGAAATTCGCACCCCGAAACAATCCATACCGGTTATTCATGCAGAACCGCCACGATCGTCGCGTTCACGCATATTTTCATGCTTCGCCTTGGCACCACCCGTCAACGCGGACTGTACGGAGCTGCGAACCGTCCTACTACGGGGAAAGTACCTGCACGGGGTACGTGATTGCTGCCCGGCGACGGTGCCCCGCGCGGCGTCGATACGGGTGCTACCGGTACCGGTGCTCGGCATGGGTGTCTCCTTGCCGAGAGGGCGCAGGCCGGGGCGCGCAGCGGCCGGGAGCCCTGGGCGTCGAGCTCGGCCAGGTCGCCGTCGAGGTCGACGGTGTGGTTGCCGCTCAGGACCGGTGGTGTGGACTTACCCTGCATCGCTGGCGCAGTTGCCCGGCTGCGGCCTTCGGCTCAAGGTAAGAGGTAAGCCGAGCCGTGGATTCGGTCACGACAGGCAGGCGGCTCTGTTCACCGATAACGAGGAACTCGACACAGGCGCCTTACTCAGGTTGGCGCAGCGTGGCAGTCGGCCGCAGACGATCGCCCCGTTCGACCATCCCAACGAGCGGGCAGAGCACCCGCTGACACACCACCGCACCTGAGGCCATTTCTCCGGTTGGGCTATGGGTCGGCGCAGGTACGAGCCGCCGAGTTATCGAAGGGACGGCCGCATTTCGACACCGCGGCGAGACGATGCTGCGTGGCGAGTGATCTTGAGGCCATCGACGGTAACCAGAATTACGCCCCGGCCCGAGGCGGATTTGGCCGGGCTCACCAGCGTGGTGATCTGGCGATTGGTTCAAGGTTGCCTTCGGTTCTGCCTTTCGCGGCAGCGCCCGGCGAACACCTGGCGAACCGCATGACCGTGATGGGGCGGCTTCAGAACTTGAGTTCTTGGGCGGTCCGGACCAGCTCGAGCTTCGAGGCGACGTCGAGCTTGGCGTAGACGTTGCTGAGATGGCCTTCCACGGTTCGCTCCGTGATCGACAGGTGCTCGGCGATCTCCCGAGCGGTGTGTCCCTGGGCCGCCAGGCGCGCCACCTCGCGTTCCCTGCGGGTGAGGGTTGAGCCCCTGACTCGCGCAGCATGTCGTCGCCCGGAGTATCCGACCTGGCGCATGGCGTCGTTGGTGCGACGCAGCCGCCACGTCGCACCACAGGACGCGAAGCCCCGGCCGGCGGCGTCGAACGCGGACAGGGCAGCCGCCGGGTCGCGATCCCGAAGGGCATGGGCGAGCGCCTCGTGCGCTCGTGAGGTCCAGAATGGGAGACGCTGGTGGGAGAGCAGGTCAAGGGCCTGCCGCGCGTGAGCCGTAGCCGCTTCCGGCTCGCCGGAGACAAGGCTTGCCCATGAGAGCCCGACCTGCGCCATTGCGTGGCGGGGGTCGACGCCGTCGTCGTAGGTCAGGACAGCGAGGCCTGCGGCGGCCTCCTCGCCCGCTGCGGCGTCCGCTGTCTCGGCTGCGAGGGCGGCTTGCTCGACCAGGACGACCACGACCGCCTGCATGGCCTGCATCGCGAGCAGACGTTGGCTCACACGCCGCAGGCTCGCGAGCGCACGCGGTACGAGCCCGTTTCGCCAGTCGACCATCGCCTGGGCGTACACCACGTACTGGGAGTAATAGGCCCAGTCCCGTCCCCCATAGGCCGCGAGGGACCTGCGGAGGAACCACTCGGCCTCGTCAGGGCAGTCGGCTTCGACAGCCGACAGCACCCCATGGGACAACCGGAACGCAATGCGTTTGCTAGGCGGTCCTGGGAACACCGTGGTCTGGTGGGCGCTGACAAGCGCTCCCGAGAAGTCGCCGACCGCCCAGCGCACCACGCACTCCCATCCCACCAGCGGGCTTTCACCCCAAGCCGGCAGGGCTCTCGCCTCGACGATGAGCCGAACTGCCTCCTCGGTGTTACCCAAGTACGCATGAGTGACGGCGAGTGAGACGTGGGCGAACAACAACCGGTAGGGCTTGCCCTCGGCGGCTGCCAACTCCGTGCTGCGCTCCCATAGAGCGCGTGCCCGCTGGTGGTGTCCTAGCCATCCCGTTGCTACTGCCAGAGTGCTGAGGGCCTGGAGGAGAGCGAACCGCTCGCCCGCCTCCTCGGCCGCCTCGACCACCTGCCGAGCAGCGTCCTCGCAGCCCACGATGTCACCTTGCAGGCCTCGGATCCACGCCATCTCATTGGCTGACAGCAGTGCGCTCGCTCGGTCGCCCACCCCCACGAACAGCTCATAGGCTGCCCCGCAAACGCTCTTTGCCTCCTCCAGCTCTCCGGTCCCCCAGGCGAGGAAGTTCGCCAGGCGGAACTTGACCGCCGCCCGCGTAGCGGGGGCGTCCACGTCCTTGAGCACCGCATCCATCCGGCGCAGCGGGCGGATTCCCCTGACGGCATCGGCGTCGGCGCGATGGTCAACGACCCATTCGGCGCGCCAGGCCATGGCCTCCACCATGTCTTTCCATCGGGCGTCTCCCGGTGGGACCAGTTGCACGAACGCATCCAGGATCGCGAGCGCTTCCCGGTACGCCCCCCGCCCTTCTGCCTGACGCGCGGCGTCGCGCAGGGCGTCAATCGCCTCGACGTCACCGGGTGACGCCGAGCGCGCGTAGTGGGGCGCGGCCGCGCCAAGATGACCCTGGTCAAGATGGGATCGGGCGATAACTCTGTGCAGAGCACGCCGGCGAGCCCCTCCGATCCGCGCGTAGATCGCATCCTGGACGAGGGGATGGGCGATCTCGTAGGTGAGGTGGTTTCCGCGCTCCTGTTCGATCACCCAACGAGCCCTCACAAGTTCCTCAAGGGTGGCGCTCAGGGTCTCGACCGGGAGGTCGCTTAGCCGCTGCAAGTCAGACAGCTCGACCCGCTGCGCGGTGACGGCGAGGAGCTCCAGCATCTGGAGGGCAGGCTCGTCGAGGTTCTTGAGCAGTTGGGCAATTCGGTCGGCAAGATGGTGCGGGAGCGTGCTCAGGTCGGGAAGGGAGAGATCGACGCCTTCGTCGAGCAACCCCTGCAGCAGGCTCAGGGCGAACAGTGGATTGCCCCGCGACCGCTCCATCAGCAACTGGGACAGTGCCGCGGGTGGCTCTTCCCCTATGACCACCGCGGCGAGTTCGGTGAGCGCCTCGGCATCCAGCGGCGCCAGCACGATCCGCCGCAGCCTCGCCTCCTGCTCAAGACCGAGCACCACCTCACTGCCCACCTCGTGCGTGGCCAGGCGCGCCAGCCGCGCCACGCACACGATGAGAATGGGAGCCGAGGACAGGGTCCGAGCAAGATTCCCCAGAGCCTCCCACGACGAGGCGTCGGCGAGGCCCATATCGTCGAGCACCACGATGAGCGGCTGCTGGGAGGCAAGTTTCAACAGCACACCAGCCAGGCCCCCCAAGAGTCGGAGCTTCGGCGGCTCGCGCTCGGGCGCGCCGCCTCTGGCCAGGGCCGCACTGTGGACGAGGACCGCAATGTCGTCGAGGAAACCCTCGCACACCTCCGAAATGTATGCGGTGTCCTGGCCGCGCAGGTGACTCTCCAGCGCCTCGGCCCAGACGCCGAACGACGACGTCTCCCCCAGCGGATGGGCGCGAGCACTCAGGGTCAAAGCGCGCTCGCGGTTCCGGGCGAGGAACTCGGCCGCCAGCCGACTCTTCCCTATCCCCGGATCACCAAGCAGGAGTACAACACGAAGCTGCCCGGACGCGGCTCGCCGCTCCGATTCCAGTTCCGCAAGCTCGCGGCGGCGACCCACCAGCCGAACATTCCACGGGCACCCCCCCGTGGTCGCTGCGCTGCCCTTCACAGCTTGAGGTTAGCCCGGCGCGGAGCCGAACCCAAGCTGGTTAGCGGCAGCGCGACCCGGGTGTGTGATTGGGGCGTTCAGGCGACCGGGCAACAAACCACGTACCATATACACGTACTTCCCCCGTAGACGGACGGTCCGCCGCGCCGTAGAGTGTCCGTTGAATAGTGATGCAAGGCGGGGAAGTGAGATACTCCATGAAGACGACGAGCGTGGCGGTCTCGCAGCAAGAAACCGGCACGGGCGTTTCGGGAGTGAAATCCACAAGAAAGCGAAACCGGAGAAGGCCAAACCACTGGATTATCCTGGACACCGCGTGGGCCAAGCTGCTCGGGGTGCGAAAGACGGCCGGCGTGTACCAGATCCGAGCGAATGAGCTGCAACTCAAGCTCTTTCTGCTGCAGCAAGCCTCAGGTCTCCACCGCTCCGACGCCAACCGGCCCGGTGTCAACAATGATGACGATCGACCAAACACCCTACTGAAGCCTCTAAATAGCGTCACCGCGACGGGGCGAGCCGGACATGCGAAACCGACAGACCACCATCCACCGACCCTAGTGTCTC
>JAODNG010000199.1 GCA_025465385.1 Pseudonocardiales bacterium | reverse complement strand
GCGGCCGCGTGCACGGCGCGCCCTGCCACCACACTGCCTGCCGAGCCGAACGCCCCGGTGTCGTAGCCGACGGCGTCGGTGTCGGACTGGTGCACCGTGATCCGCTCCGGCTCGGTGCCGAGCACGGTCGCGGCGATCTGGGTGTGCACGGTCGTGGTCCCGTTGCCGAACTCCGCCGTGCCGACCCGCAGTGTGTAGCTACCATCGGCCTCCAGCGACGCAGATGCCTCGGCGACGTGCCCGCGCGGTGGGATCGTCGCGATCATGGCAATCGCCATGCCCTCGCCCACGAGCCACCCCCGTGGCGGTGCCACCCCATTGCCCCGGCGCAGCGCCGTCTCAGCGAGGTCGAGGCACTGGTCCAGGCCGTAGCTGCCGAAGGTCAGGTCGTCGCGGTGCTCCGTGCTGGCGACCAGTTGGTCGCCGGGTACCACAACGTTGCGCCGGCGCAGCTCGAACGGATCCAGCCCGAGCTTCCGGGCCAACTCGTCTAGTGCGGACTCGATGCCGAAAATCACCTGCCCGAGCCCGTATCCACGGAACGCTCCGGACGGCAGGTTGTTGGTGTACACCGACCGCGCGTCGACCCGCTTGTTCGAGCACCGATACACGCCCATCGACTCGTGGCAGCCATGGAACATCACCCCAGGGCTGTGATTGCCGTAGGCCCCGGCGTCGGCCAGCACGTCGATCGCCAGCGCTGTCAGCACCCCGTCCGCGTTCGTGCCTACCCTCACCGTCACCGACATCGGGTGCCGGCAGGGGGCCACCGCCAGCTCATCGGTGCGGGTGAACTCGTACTGCACGGGCCGTCCGGTGCGCAGCACGGCCAGCGCCACCCGGTCCTCGGTGAGCAGCTCCTGCTTGCTGCCGAACCCGCCGCCGACCCGCGCGGTGAGCACCCGCACCTTCTCGCGATCCAGACCGAACAGCCGGCACAGCTCGTCGCGCACCAGGAACGGCACCTGCGAGGCTGTCCGCAGCACCAGCCGGCCGTCGACGTCGAGCCACCCGACGCAGCAATGCGTTTCCAGTGGGGTGGGGGCGACGCGCTGGGTACGCCACGTGCCCTCGACCACGGCCGCCGCCGCGGCCAGGCCCGACTCGACATCACCGATCTCGCCGTGCAGCTCGGCGACCAGATTGCTGGTTGGGTCCGCGATGCGGGACTCGGAGCCCTTGTCACCGTGCACCTGCGGAGCTCCAGGCTCGGTGGCGCTCCGCGGATCGAACACGGCCGGCAACGATTCATAGTCCACCGCGATCGCCCGGCAGGCCTGCTCGGCGATTGCGATCGAGTCGGCAACCACCGCAGCCACCCGCTGCCCCCGGAACCGCATGACGTCGTCGAGCACCAGCGTGTCATCCGGGTCGTCGAGGCGGTTCTCGTGCCGGGCGGTGGAAAACGCGACCGGTGGGGCGTCGCGATGCGTGAGTACGGCGTGCACCCCCAGCGTCGCCTCGGCGGCGGCGGTGTCGATCGAGCGGATCCGGGCGTGCGGGTGCGGGCTTCGCAGCACCGCGATGTGCAGCAGCTCGGCCGGCGTGGCGTCGAGCGTGTAGGGCTCGCGCCCGGTGACGATGCGGCACCCGGCCGGTGCCGGTAGCGAGTGCCCGCACGCCGCGCCCCCTTTCTCGGTGTTGACGACGCCCCGCAGCGCGTCCTCGATCGACCGGTAACCCGTGCAGCGGCACAGGTTTCCCTTGAGCAGCCACAGCAGCTCGTCGGGGTCGGTGAGGTCAACGGCTGCTGACGCCGTGACGACCATGCCGGGGGTGCAGAAGCCGCACTGGAAACCGCCGGCGTCGATGAAGCGCCGCTGCACCGGATGCAAGTCATCCGGAGTACCCAGCCCGGCGGCGGTGGTGACCGAACGTCCCTGGGCGCGAAACGCCGGGTACACGCAGGAGTGCACCGGCTCGCCGTCGAGCAGCACCGAGCACGCACCACAGTCGCCAGCGTCGCAGCCCTTCTTCACGTCGGTGTGGCCCAACTGGCGCAGCAGCGTGCGCAGGCACTGGCCGGGGGCCGGTTCGGCCTCAGCCGTGATGCCGTTGATGTCGAGCCTCATGACAGCTCGGCCCTGATTTCCTCGGCCAGCAGGCCGGTGACGTGCTCGCGCCAGTCCGGGGCTCCGTCCACGTCGACGGACCAGCGCTCTATCCCGGCCAGGCCGGCCCGCAGCTCCGGCGGCTCGGGAACCGTCGGGAAGCACAGCTGGTACGGCCGCTCGGTTGCGGCGGTGACGGTCAGCGAGAACCGGTCATCCTCGTCACGCCGTCCGATCACCAGGGCGGCCGAGCGGCCCAGCGCGGAGAGCGCGATCCGCCGGTACGCGGTGCGGCCGCGCAGGGCGCTGTCCGGGATCTCGACGGCGCGCAGTACATCGCCGGGGTCGAGTGTCGTGCGCCGCGTCCCGGTGACCAGCTCCGCGACGGGCATTCTCCGCTCGCCCTCGCCCGCCGGCCACACCACCGCGACGCCGTCCAACGCCACCGCCAGCGCGATCATCGGGCCGGCCGGCAGCGCGAGGCAGACGTTCCCGCCGACGGTGGCCTCGTGGGAAATCTTGAAAGAACCGGCCAGCGCTGCGCAGCACTGGTGCAACAACGGAAGCGCCGACCATTCCCGCGGACTGCGGAACGCCTCGAGCTGGCGCAGGGTGCAGGTGGCGGCGATGGTCAGGCCGGACGCGGTGACCTCCAGCGGCGGCCAATGGAGACCGCGCACATCGACGAGGGTATGCAGATCTGGCTGCGGCTCGGAGAACAGCCAGGTGCCGCCGGCGAGCACGGCTGCACCGGGCCCGAGGGTCAGCTCCGAGCGTGTCCTGGGGCGCAGCACCGTGGTGATCGTGTGGAGGTCCACTCAGTACTCGACCCGGTCGGGGTTGGCCAGCCAGGCGTCAAACGGCTCGGCACTGTTGTGCGCCGCAAGGGCCTCGACTGTCATCGCCCAGGTCGCCCGGTCGCGGGCGAAGAGCTCGTAGAACTCCAGGTCGTCGAACCCACCACGGGCCGCGTCGTGCCGGTCCGCGGCATAGGCCACCCGGTCCACCCGCGCCCAGAGGGCGGCCGCCAGGCACAGTGGGCACGGCTCGCAAGAGGTGTAGAGGGTGGCGCCGGCCAGCGAAAAGTCGCCACGCGCGGCGCACGCCGCGCGGATTGCCACCACCTCGGCGTGCGCGGTGGGGTCGTTGTCGCGGGTTACGCGGTTTTGACCGGTGCTCACCAGCGTGCCGTCGGCGACGATCACCGCACTGAACGGTCCGCCACCCTCATGCACATTCCGGACGGCGAGCTCGATCACCGTTGCCAACCATTTGTCGTCCGGCGACATCGGCGGTCAGCTCCCTCGGTAGGTCGAGTAGGCGAACGGGGACAACAGCAGCGGGACGTGGTAATGCCCCTCCTCGACAGTGAACGCGATGCTCACCTCGGGATAGAAACCCCGCTGGCCGGTCGCGGTGAAGTACGCGGCCGTACCGAACACCAGCCGGTAGGTGCCCGGAGCCACCGGCCCGGCGGTTAGCACGCCGACCCGTCCGTCGCTGCCGGTGGT
>JAODNG010000187.1 GCA_025465385.1 Pseudonocardiales bacterium | reverse complement strand
TATGGCATGGCGGTGGCGCGTGCGCAGCACGAGGTCAAGGAGCTCGCCGACGAGCTCGAGAAGCGCGGCGTCACCGTCGAATATGCGATCCACCCGGTGGCGGGACGCATGCCCGGGCACATGAACGTGCTGCTCGCCGAGGCCGATGTGCCCTACGAGCAGCTCAAAGAGATGGATGAGATCAACGGAGAGTTCAACCGCACCGACGTCGCCCTGGTGATCGGTGCCAACGACGTCACCAACCCGGCCGCCCGCAACGATCCCAACTCGCCGATCCACGGCATGCCGATCCTCAACGTCGATGAGAGCAAATCGGTCATCGTGCTCAAACGCTCGATGAACACCGGCTTCGCCGGGATCGAGAACGAGCTGTACTACGAGCCCGGAACCTCGATGCTGTTCGGCGACGCCAAAGCCTCCGTCGCAGCAGTGATCGAGGAGCTCAAAGCCCTCTAAGGTCGTCTAGTACACCCCGGCGGCACCGCAGCGACGCAACCGAATAACCTGTCCCGGACGCAACGTAGCGCAGCCATTCCGGCACTGTCAGTCGACAGCCCTGTCGGAAATCAGGTACAACGGCAGCTGCGGTGCGGTAACTGTGCGCTTGGGTGGTTGGGCTCTGCGTGACCGAGCCCTGGAGGGAGTCTGCGGTGGAGAACGGCTTAAGCACCAGCGTGCGTAGCCTCAACGTCTACGATGGCCTCGCCCTGCTCATCGCCCTCACGCTCGTCGGGGTGGGATTCTTCATCGGCACTGCTGGTAGCGGCGAGGCTGGGGCAACCACCTCTGCTGATCTCACCGTCACTCCGGACGACCAAGTCCGCCCGCTGGCCCCCGGCGCGACCGCGACGTTCCCGGTCTACGTCAAGAACTCCAAGGACTACGGCGTTCGGGTCACGTCGATCAGCGCGGGGAGCTCGACTGCGACCACGAGCGGCTGTCCCGCCGGTACCCTCACCAGCGCCGCGGTCGACAGTCCGGTGGGTTTCATCAGGGCGAACAGCCTCCATACCTACGAGATCTCCGTGACGATGGCCGCCACTGCGGACGCCAAGTGCAAGGGTCAGTCGTTCACGCTCCCGTTGACCGTCACCTTCAGTTCTGCCGCTGCGGACCGGCACTTCTCGTTCGGGAACTCCTAACTCACTTCGTCGGGGTCGGCACCCAGTTGCCATGGAACCCAAAGGGCACGCGGACCGGCAGATGGACCACCGCGATGGTCTCCAAGCTTGCAGCGTCAAGGATGGTCAGATCGCTGCGGTCGGTGGTGGCGTCGTAGACAAACCCCATGAGCACCCCGTCGTCCTCCGGCGCCTGTGGTGAGCTGGGCACAATGACGAACTCGCCGGCGAACTGGTGCGCGCCGAGGCGCCGCGCGACGGTGTGGCCGCGTCGCAGGTCGTGTTTGAGCATGGAGTCGCCGACGGTGCCGCCGGTGCCCGAGGTCTGCATCGCGTACCCGTAACGGTGCGGTCGCCCGACGAGCCGGTCATCGATTCGCGGGAACTCCTGCGGGTGGTCGTCGAAACGCGTCTCGCGGATCTTGCCGTCGGCGAGGTCGACGGTCCAGCGATCCAAGCTCGTGGGGCCCTCGTTAGGCCCGTGCAACTCCGTATCGAACATCTTCGGATGCCGCACGACATCCAGAACGATCGAGTCGCCATCGTCGTAGGCGTTAAGCGGGTGAAAGACATAACAGGGCTCGACATCGAACCAACGGACGTCGGCGGCGCCCCCGGCGCGCGGCATGACTCCGACGCGGGCCGGATAGCTAGGGTCCCACCGGTAGGGCAGGTTTGTGTTTCCTTGCATTCCTTTTCCGGCGATCGCGATGATCGGTTCGGGCACCCGGACCCGACCGATGAGCGCGGCGAGCACTAACCGGGCGGGTGCGCGCAGGATGAAGGGCACGGACACCGCGACGGCCTGCCGGGGATCGAAGGTGACCGGGAGGTCGTAGAACACGACGTGGTTTTCGGTCAGCGAGAAGTCGTGCATCATCGGGCTGCCGGCGACTTCGACGTCCACCGTGCGGCGCGCGCGACCGTCGATGCCGATGACCGAGTACTGCACACGGTTGCCGCGGCCGAACGAGTAGGACACCGCGTGCAGTTCCCCGGTGTCCGGGTCACGCTTGGGGTGCGCGGTGTAGCCGCCGCGCAAGGTGCCGTCGAAGTCACAGGGGCCGACGGTCTTCAGGTCGTCGGTGAGCTCGTAGTTGGTTATCCCGCCTTCGATCAACGCCAGCGTGCGGCCAGCGTGGCTGAGCACGTTGGTATTGGCACCCAACAGCTCAAGCCCAGTCCGGATCCGGGCCCGCTGGCGGCCGGGCTCGCCGAGTGTCCGGGTCACGGCGGGTGTGCGGATCCAGCGATTGCGGTACCACTGCGCCACGCCGTCTCGTAGGCGCACTCCGTGGACCATGCCGTCGCCAGCGAACCAGTGGTACGTCGCCGGGTCGACCTCGGCGATCGGGTTCGGCCCATTACGGAGGTAACGTCCGTCAAGGTGGGCCGGGATGGTGCCGGTGGCGGCCAACTGGGTGATGGTCTGTTCCCGCGGCACCGGAGCGTAGTTGCCCTCAAGGTAGTCATTACCCATCGTCGCGGCCTCCCAGAACCTGTATATCATTTT
>JAODNG010000141.1 GCA_025465385.1 Pseudonocardiales bacterium | reverse complement strand
CACCATCTGCGCCCGGTCACCGGTGCCCAGCTTGCGCCCGATACGAGACAGGTGGCTCTTGACGGTGAGCGCAGACAGGTTCAGCGCCTCACCGATCTCCTTGTTCGACTGGCCGTCGGCGACCAGTTGAAGCACCTCCACCTCTCTGGCTGATAGCTCTCGCGGGGTGTTGTCAGTACCCGCCACCCGAGTGCCCGACGCCAGGAGCGGCGCCACCGTCGGGTCTGCGTAGACCCCACCCTCGAGTACTCGACGCACGCCGTCGGTCACCACTGACGGGGACGCCGATTTGAGCAGGTAGGCCTGCGCCCCGGTCTGGAATGCGGTGCGTACGGCATGCGGGTCGTCGGATGAGGCCAGCACCACGATGCGGGTCCAGCCCCATCCACGCAGCTCGCCGATCAGGTCCAACCCGCTACCGTCAGGCAGCGTCAGATCGAGTATGGCGAGGTCACACGGTCCCGAGGCTTGGGCGCGTGCCCTCGCCTCCGCTACCGATGCGGCCTCGTGCACAGTGACCGCCCCCATCGTTACCAATCGTGAGGCGATGGCCTCACGCAGTAACGGATGGTCGTCGACCACCAACACGGTGAACAGTTCTTCCCGCGGATGCGGGACTAATGACGCCGGCACGGCGCCGGACGGCGCCGACCTGATGGTCGAGCCGTATCCGACAGCAGCCACGTAGCTACCTCCTGGAGTCGGTCGTGCCCCCGACCGCACCGGGACCCCGTCCGAGTAACCGCGCCGCCACTCGAGCGAGGATTGGTGTCGTACGGGCGAGACTAGCCGCCCGAGCGGCCTAACGGGGCCCGCTGCGTCAACCTTCTTGCCGATCCGCCCGTAAAGCCGCCATCGGCGGTCGCCCAATCAGGCGAGAGTGGTCCAGGCCAGGTAACGGTCATGGCATACTGCACGATTCAGTCTATTCAGGCATTTGTGACACGCCGCCGTACGGGGGACGCCGGTTACATACTCAGACCGAGCCGCTTACCCAGCGTTACCACCCCGACTGGGGGCAGTCCGGCGGCTGCGGCGATCAGTTCACAGAAGGCCACCGCGTGCGCCGTCAGACCGTCGCCGAGAGGTGTCCACGACGCCCGCAACTCGATGTCGTTGGACCGCTCGGGACCCGCGATAGCGCCGAACCGCGTTGACGAGGTCTGCGTGACGGTGCCCCCTAGGGCGGTGTACTCGGCACCGGCGCTATCGAGTGCGTCGGCGAGCCAGGACCAGCTCACGGCTGCAAGCAGCGGGTCCTCAGCCAACTCGGTGTCGAGCTCGGCGCGGACGAAGCCGACCAGCCGCAGAGTGCCGTCCCAACCGTCTTGGCCATCGGGATCGTGCAGCAGCACAAGTCGACCGGTCGCGGACGCGTAGCCGGCACCGGGAAGCTCAAGACCGCAGGCGTAGGCCCACGGCGCAAGGCGGCGCGGGGCCGGGATCGCTTCCAGCCGCATCTCCGAGCGCGGCCGCACAGCGCTGAGCGAGACCACTGCTTTGCGGAAGATCTCCGGGGCGTCGGCCAGATCGGGCACATCCAGAACTGTAGGAGCACCATCGCCGACAGTCTCGCCGAAACGCCGCTGCCCAGCGGTATTGGATACCCTGGGCGTTCGATACGGCAAAGCTAACGCGTGCGACGATGATGGCCGAGATGACCAGGACTACTGAGCCGGCCACCGGTCGCCGGCTACTCCCGAACGCACCGCTGTTGCTTGCCGCCCGGGGGCAGCGCCCGAATCGCCTGCCGGTGTGGTTCATGAGGCAGGCCGGGCGGTCGCTGCCCGAGTACCGCAAGTTGCGAGCTGACCAGCCGATGCTGCAGGCCTGCATGACTCCGGAGCTGGCGTGCGAGATCACGCTGCAGCCCGTGCGCCGGCACGGCGTGGACGCCGCGATCCTGTTCAGCGACATCATGGTGCCGCTGTACGCCGCTGGCGTCGGGCTGGACATCGTGCCGGGCACTGGTCCGGTGGTGGACAGTCCGGTGCGCAGCATCGCTGATGTCATGGCGTTGCCGGTGCTCGAACCCGGCGCTGTGGAGCCGGTGGCCGCCGCGGTGCGGTTGTTGGTCGCCGAGCTGGGGCAGACGCCATTGATCGGCTTCGCCGGGGCCCCGTTCACCCTTGCGTCCTACCTTGTCGAGGGGGGACCGAGCCGCCACCACGAGCGCACCAAGGCACTCATGCATTCCGAGCCCGACGTCTGGCACGCCCTGTTGGGCCGGCTCGCCGAGCTGACCCTGACCTTCCTTCGGGTGCAGGCCGTCGCCGGGGTGGATGCGGTTCAGCTGTTCGACTCGTGGGCGGGTGCGCTGTCCGAACGGGACTACCGGCAGTTCGTGTTTCCACATTCGGCGCGGGTACTGGCTGGCCTGGCCGACACTGACCTGCCGCGGATCCACTTCGGGGTGGGAACCGGAGAGCTGCTCGGCGCTATGACGCAGGCCGGCGCGGACGTCGTCGGGGTTGACTGGCGGATTCCCCTGGACGTGGCTGCCCAGCGAGTGCGCGCCGCCCGCCCACACGGCCCGCTCGTGCTGCAGGGAAACCTCGATCCGGCCGTGTTGCTAGCCGGCTGGCCAGCTGTTGAGCAAGAGGTGCGCCGGGTGATCGCTGAGGGCCGTGCCGCCGACGCCCACGTGCTGAACCTCGGTCACGGCGTCCTGCCAGGAACTGATCCCGACATGCTGACTCGCATCGTGGAGATGGCGCACTCCTAGTGAGCAACATCCGGGTTGCTGTAGTCGGTGCCGGAATCTCCGGGTTGACCACGGCGTACCGGTTGCGGACCCTGCTCGGGCCGGCTGCCGAGATCTTGCTCATCGAGGGTTCGCGGCGGCTGGGCGGTGCGTTGCGCACCGTGGAGCTCGGCGGCGTGTCCCTCGACGTGGGTGCCGAGGCTTTCCTGGTGCGACGGCCCGAGGCGCTAAGTCTGATCGAGGAGCTGCGGCTCGGCGAACAGCTGAGGTATCCAACTTCGGCGGCTCCTACGGTTCGGGCTGAAGGCCGCACCATGCCGCTGCCCACCCGCACGATGCTCGGCCTGCCCGGCGCGGCTGCCGACGTCGCTGATCTGCTGTCCGCGCAGGGGGCGGCGCGGGTGGCCGCGGAACCCACGATGCCGCTGAGCTGGGAGCCCGGGCGCGACGCCGCGGTCGGGCTGCTGTTGCGCAAACGAGCTGGTGACGAGCTGGTCGACCGGCTGGTTGATCCGCTGTTGGGCGGGGTGTACGCGGGGCGCGCCGACGCGCTCGGACTGCGAGCCACGCTGCCGGCTGTGGCCACCGCGCTGGACCGCGGAGCCGGATCGCTGCTCGCCGCGAGCAGTATGGCCTTGGCTGCTGGCCGGCGGCCGACCGGCGGTGGCCCGGTGTTCGGCACGCTGAGCGGCGGATTGCAGGGTCTGGTGGACGCTCTGGTGGCGGGTGCGGCGGTGCGCCCGAGGCTCGGGCGGCCAGTGCGTGGGCTCGCTCGCACACCGCAGGGCTGGCGGCTGCAGCTCGGCTCGACGAGCGAGAGTGAACACCTCGACGCCGACGCGGTGGTGCTCGCGGTCCCCGCCCCGGCCTTGCGGCGGCTGCTGGCCGATCCGTTGCCGGCGGCCTCGGCTGCTGCCGGCCGGGTCGAAGTCGCTTCCTCCGCGGTAGTCGGTCTCGCCCTGTCCCGGACCGCCGCGCAGGCTCTGCCAGATAGTTCCGGCGTGCTGGTGGCCGCTAGCGAGCCGCTGTCGGTGAAAGCATTCACCTTCTCCGGGCGCAAGTGGACGCATGCCAGCTCGGCGGAGGTGCTGCTGGTCCGCGCCTCGGTGGGCCGCCACGGTGAGGTCCGCGTCTTACAACGTGACGATGCAGAACTGGTCGACGCGGTACGCGCTGATCTCGCCGCGCTCACCGGAATCACCGCGACGCCGGTCGCCACCGTGGTGGCGCGTTGGGGGGGCGGCCTGCCGCAGTACGCGCCCGGACACCTCGATGCCGTCGCTGCTCTCGAGCGGGAGATAGCCCGGTCGGCTGGGCTCGCGGTCGCGGGCGCCACGTTGCATGGGGTTGGCCTGCCGGCGTGCATCGGTACTGCCAACAGTGCGGCCCGCCGCATCGTCGGTTATCTGAACAACCGTCGGGCAGCAAATGCAGTGCACGGCGACGTTGAAGTACCCGGTGGGACAATGGGGCCATGACTCGCCTGGACTACGCCGCACTGAACTCCACCATTCGCTACACGATGTGGTCGGTTTTCCGGATCCAGCCCGGGAAGCTGCCCGCCGACCGCTCTGAACCTGCCCGCGAGGCACAGCAGTACCTCGAGAC
>JAODNG010000114.1 GCA_025465385.1 Pseudonocardiales bacterium | reverse complement strand
TTAGGCTCGAATGTTGAACGATTGTGCCGCCTGGCGCACGCTCGTGCTATGGCCGCACCGGTCGCACCTACTCGTTTCGAGCTGCCCGAGGATCACCCTGGCTGCAGCGACCCGGCGTACCGCGAGCGACGGGCTCGGATTGCCGAAGTCGGCGCCGCCTACCGCCGCGGCGAGCCGATCCCAGACGTCACCTACACCGCCGAGGAGAACGAGGTCTGGCGGGTCGTGTCCGCCGAGCTCGCCGACAAGCACCGCAGGTATGCCTGCGCCGAGTACCTCGCCGGCGCACAGCGACTCGTGCTGCCGACCACGCGCGTGCCCCAGCTACGCGAGGTGGACGAACGGGTGCGCGGCCTGACCGGCTTCCATCTCAGCCCGGTGCCCGGTCTCGTAGCGACCCGGTCCTTCCACGGGTCTCTCGCGCAGCGGACGTTCCTGTCCACGCAGTACATCCGCCACCATTCGGTGCCCTTTTACACACCGGAGCCCGACATCGTCCACGAGATCATCGGACACGCCAACATGCTGGCCAACCCGGTGTTCGCCGACCTTTACCAAGTGGCCGGGCGGGCATCACTACGCGCCACAACCGACGTCTCACTCGATGTCCTCAGCCGGATCTTCTGGTTCACATTGGAGTTCGGCGTGGTCGCCGAGGACGGCGCGATGAAGGCCTACGGCGCGGGCCTGCTGTCGTCCTACGGTGAGATCGAAGCGTTCCGCGACGCGGAGATCCGGCGTTGGGATCTTGCGGCCATGGCGACCCAGGACTACGACATCACCCGTTACCAGCCGGTGCTGTTCGCGGCCGCGTCATCCGGGCAGCTGCTCTCGGACCTCCACGGGTTCTACTCGTCCTATGACGACACGGCATGCGATCGGCTGCTGGGCCGAGCGGGCCGGGTTGGCAGCACCTGACCGGCGGTGTGACCACCCCAGTTGAGTGCTGGCAGTCGACACAGTAGTCTGCTAATTGGCACTCTGGTCACCAGAGTGCCAGCAATGGCCCGGGCTGCCTCGACCCCCGCGACGGCGAGGTGGCAGAAGCCAGCATCAGACAACCTGCCAGCTCTTCGAAGACCCCAAAAAGTGGAGGTCACACCGTGGCGAGCGTGAACATCAAGCCGCTCGAGGACAAGATCGTCGTTCAGGCCAGCGAGGCTGAAACGACGACCGCGTCCGGCATCGTCATTCCGGACACCGCCAAGGAAAAGCCCCAGGAGGGCAAGGTCCTTGCGGTGGGCCCGGGTCGCGTCAATGACACCGGCACCCGCATCCCGATGGATGTGAGCGTCGGCGACGTCGTGATCTACTCCAAGTACGGCGGCACTGAAATCAAGTACAACGGCGAGGACTACCTGATCCTCTCCGCGCGCGACGTGCTCGCTGTCGTCAACTGACGGCTTCATCGTCGTCGTGAATTGACGGTTCGACCGTCGTCAACCGCCCCGCGGCCCCTCCGGGGTCTGCGGGGCGGTTGCGTTTCAGGTCCCGGCTGAGCCCGTGAGAAGCCGGCGGCCTATCGAAGTCCGCTCGTGAGGAAGGCAGCCAATGCCCAAGCAGATCACGTTCGACGAGACCGCACGGCGTGCGCTGGAGCGCGGAGTCGACCAGCTCGCCGACGCGGTCAAGATCACTCTCGGTCCACGCGGCCGGCACGTTGTGCTGGAGAAGAAGTACGGCGGCCCGTCGATTACCAACGACGGGGTAACGATCGCCCGCGAGATCGAGCTTTCCGATCCCTATGAGAACCTCGGCGCCCAGCTCGCCAAGAGCGTGGCGACGAAGACCAATGATGTCGCCGGTGACGGCACCACGACCGCCACCGTGCTGGCTCAGGCAATGGTCCGTGAGGGCCTGCGCAACGTGGCCGCCGGGGCCAACCCCATCTCGCTCGGTCGCGGTATCGCCGCGGCCGCGGACGCGGTGGCCGCCGCGTTGGTGGCCCGGGCGACACCGGTCGCCGGCGAGCAGGCGATCGCCCAGGTCGCCACGGTGTCCTCCCGTGACCCGGAGATCGGCGTTCTGATCGGTCAGGCGATGACCAAGGTCGGCCAGGACGGCGTGATCACCGTGGAGGAATCGTCCACGATGGCCACCGAGGTGGAGTTCACCGAGGGCGTCGCGTTCGACAAGGGCTATATCTCGCCCTATTTCGTCACCGATCCTGAGCGGATGGAGACGGTGCTGACCGACGCCTACCTCCTGCTGCACCGCGACAAGATCTCCTCGATCATGGACCTGCTGCCGGTGCTTGAACTGGTCGGTCAGGCCGGCAAGCCGCTACTGATCGTGGCTGAGGATGTCGAGGGCGAAGCGCTGTCCACGCTGGTGGTCAACGCACTGCGCAAGACTCTCTCAGCGGTGGCTGTCAAGGCGCCGTTCTTCGGTGACCGCCGTAAGGCGTTCATGGATGACCTCGCCGTGGTCACCGGTGCACAGGTGATCAACCCCGAGATCGGTCTGACGCTGTCCGAGGCCGGGCTTGAGATGCTCGGCAGTGCCCGGCGCATCGTGGTAACCAAGGATGAGACCACCATCGTCGAGGGTGGCGGCGATCAGGCGGATGTGGACGCCCGTATCGCGCAGATCCGTCGCGAGATCGCGGAAAGCGACTCGGACTGGGACCGCGAGAAGTTGCAGGAGCGGCTCGCGAAGCTCACCGGCGGAGTAGCGGTGATCAAAGTCGGAGCGGCCACCGAAACCGCGCTCAAGGAGCGCAAGGGTCGTATCGAGGACGCCGTGGCGGCCTCGAGGGCGGCTGCCGAGGAGGGCATCGTGCCCGGTGGTGGCGTGGCGCTGCTGCACGCTGCAGACTCGGTCGGCGACCTCGGCATGGTCGGCGACGAGGCGCTTGGTGTCGCCATCGTGCGGACCGCGAGCGCCGCTCCGGTTCGCTGGATCGCGAACAACGCGGGCGTCGAGGGATCTGTCGTCGTGGCCAAGGTGCGCGACCTGCAGTGGGGTCATGGCTTCGACGCCGAAGAGCAGACCTACGGCGACCTCGTTGCCGCGGGCATCGTCGACCCAGTGAAGGTCACCCGATCGGCGATCGTCAACGCTGCCTCCATCGCCCGGATGATCATCAGTACCGAAAGTGCGGTGGTCGACAAGCCGGAGCCCGCTCCCCCGGCCGGCCAGGGTCAGGGCCACGGCCACGGGCACGGGCCGGGTATGTAGCCAGCGCAGCCCGCCGCCACCCAGCTGGTGAGCCGACGGCGCAGCCTGTTGTTGCGTCCGCTCAACGCGACCCAGCAATGAGGTTCCAACGGTCCCCGGATCCCAAAAGGGTCCGGGGACCGTTGCGGCATGCATCGGGATAGCCGCTTATGCCCGAATCATCCGTGTTCACGGTACTGCCGGGATCCGCTTACACTCGGTAGAGTGAGGGTTGCTCCACCCCGGTGATAGCGGCCGCTGGGAGCGTGCAGCTCCGGTCCTTGATGGAATCCATCAGATCGTGTCAAGTTCCGGCTCTGCATGACCGATAGGGAGGTGGGCACATCAGTTGGCTGCAGGAGAGGATATCATCCGTGACCGCAGTTCTCATCTGCGACGACCGGCGACAGGTCCGCGAGGGTCTCACACGTGTGATGTCCGCGGTCCCCGGCGTAGCCCGGATCGACTGCGTGGCACACGGTGACGAGCTTTTAGCTCGCTATTCCCGGCAGCCGGTGGATGTGGTGCTGGTCGGAACGCAGCGTGCCGTCCCAGCCGGAGTCGAGGCTACCCGCCGACTGGTCTCGGCGCACCCGCAGGCGAACGTCATCGTGTTCGGGGCGCCGGACGACGCGGGCAGCATTGCCGCGGCGATCGCTGGCGGGGCCCGAGGTTATCTGCGCTGGGATGCGTCTCGACCTGAACTCGTCGCGGCGCTGGCCCACACGCTGGCCAGCACGTCAGTCCCGGCGCCTCGGCCCCCGTCCGATCCTGGTGTCCAGCTCACTGAGCGAGAACTGCAGGTCCTGCGCGGGATGAGTCAGGGTAAGAGCAACGGGCAGATCGGGCGAGAGCTGTATCTCTCCGAGGACACCGTGAAAACGCATGCCCGCAGGCTCTTCCGTAAGCTCGGCGTGCGGGACCGCGCACAGGCCGTCGCACACGGTTTCCGGCGCGGCTTGGTGGCGTGAGGCCGCGGACGCTGGCCTGAAGCACCGCCCGAGGATGTGCAGTGAGGGCCGATGGCGATGCCATCGGCCCTCACTGTGTTCGGCCGGTAACAGCGCTATCGCGCAGCGACACCGCGTTACAGGAACTGATCTGTCTACCACTACGGTTTGCCCTGAGGTGCCCGTTTCTCGGCAGATGGTGATGGACGGTCGAGACGATGACGTGGTCACCGCCGGCCGGCGTGCAGCCCGGTTGGTCTCTCGTCGTAACGGCAAGGCTGCATCCAGCGATGACCGCAGTAGGGGACGACCTCGACGTCCTGATCGGTGACGCCGTCAACGGGAAGCAACAAGCCGTTGAGGGTGTACTCCGCCGGATCCGTCCCCTGGTGGTGCGGTACTGCCGTGCCCGCGTCGGTGGCCAGGAAAAGACGTCCGCTTCGGCGGATGATGTAGCTCAGGAGGTGTGTCTCGCGGTGCTCACGGCCCTGCCCAGTTACCGCGACCAAGGCCGGCCATTCCTCGCCTTCGTCTACGGCATCGCCTCGCACAAGGTGGCCGACGCCCATCGGTCCTCGGCGCGCAATCGCTCCGAGCCGGTCCCGGAGGTCCCCGATATTCCGGACCTGGCCGACGGCCCGGAGGCACAGGCGATGCTGGGCGAGTTCACCGGGCGAATGACCAAGCTGATGGAAATACTGCCGGAAAAGCAACGAGAGATCGTCCGCCTGCGGGTCATGGTGGGGCTGTCCGCGGAGGAGACCGCCGAGGCCATCGGCTCGACTCCTGGCGCGGTCCGGGTGGCCCAGCATCGAGCCCTGGGCAAGCTGCGCGGTGTGCTGGCGTCTGAGGGGGTGGTCTGAGTGCCTGGTCGAGACGACTTTCCCCGTGCCCGTTATTCCAACGGGGACCCTCATGAGATGCCCGCTGATCTGGCTGCAGTACAGGCCGACGACATGCTGCTGGACCTGATCGGCCGGGCTGGCTACAACCCGAGCGACGACCACGACGAGTTGACGCGGGTGCTGGCGGGATGGCGCCAGGAGATGGAAGCCGAGCCGTTCAGAGAGTTGGTGGACACCGACACCGCCGTGGCGGCGATCCGCGCCGGCCGCCGGCCGGTCCGCCGTCGTAATCCGGTATTCGGCTCGATCGCCGCAGCCGCCGCCGTGCTGGTGATCGCCTTCTCCTCGGTGGGCTTGGTAGCCAAGTCCGCGCAACCCGGCGACCGCTTGTGGGGCGTGACCCAGGTGCTCTACGGCGACTACGCCCGCTCGGTGGAGACGGCGGCCGCGGTCCGGACCGAGCTTAACGAAGCCAGGACGGCGCTGAAGCAGGGCAATCCTGAGCGCGCCAGGGCATCACTGCAACGCGTTCAGAACCAGCTCCCAGCGATCAGCGAGTCCGAGGGTCGTAACGATCTTACCGCGAGCCACCGTCAGCTCGAACAGATTCTGAACAAGTCGCCGGAGACCGGCTCAGCGATGATGCCGGGAATGCCTGACTTCCCCTCACGCGGGAGCGCCAATACACGGAACGGATCCAGCACGTCGTCGGCGTCGAGCGACGCGACCAGCTCCACCGAGTCGACCACGACGTCGGATCCGAGCACCGAGCCGTCCTCGAGCATGACACCACCGGTGATCACCAAGGATCATCATCCCGGTCCGGATTATCCGCGACCTGGTTACCGGGGTCCGACCGATGGCCCGTCATCTGTGGGGACCACAACGGGCGATCACACGGGCCGGGTTGGTCCAACGGGGGACGGTCCTCCGGAAGGTACTACCGTGGGCAAGGATTTCTCCAGCCGTGGTACCGCTCCTGGCAGGCCGGGCAATGACGCCCCGAACGTCGGTCCGCCGCAGCCGGGAAACCACTTGCATAACGGTGGCCCGGGTGGGGATGCAGCGCCGGGTTGTGGACTCCCAGGACCGAGACGCCCTCCCTATTGCGGCTGAAGCGTCCCTGTTGCGGCTGAAGCAGCTCAGCCGCCGTTTTCGGCGAGCACCGCGTCGGTGTATCCACGGCAATATTCCCAGGTGACGTAGCCGTCTGGGTCCGGGTCGTAGGCGGGCTCGTGGGGGCGCATCCGGCCGACTTCGAGCAGCTGCTGCAAACTGGCTCGCAGTAAATGCCAGTCGTGGTAGTGCTGTTCAGCACAATCGGGGCAGTCCACCGCGATACCGCGTAGTCCGCGAGGCGCCAGCAGGGCCTGATAGACGGCCAGATCACCAAGGTCAGCGAGCAGTCCGGCCCGCTCCTCGTCATCCAGCGGCTCGTCGTCAGCATCCTCGGAGTGGTCCAAGGCCTCCAGGGCCAGCGCCGGATCTTCCGGGTCACCAGCGAATGGGTCAGGGGGGAGCGAATCATGCGCCACGGCTGGCACCGTACCCGCCCGGTGGATAGCCGCGGGCAGATGGTCTGCAGTAGACGGCCACCGGTGGATACGACCAGGACGGATACCGACGGATACCATCATCGCATGTCCAGCGAGCACACCGCGGCCGGCTTGCCCTCCAAATTCGCGCTGCTTGGTCTGACCTTCGACGATGTCCTGCTGCTGCCCGCCGAATCCGACGTCGTGCCGTCTGAGGTCGATACGTCGACCAGGCTCTCGCGCAACATCACGTTGCGGGTGCCGCTGGTCTCCTCAGCGATGGACACGGTGACTGAGGCGCGGATGGCCATCGCGATGGCCCGCCACGGCGGGATGGGGGTGCTGCACCGCAATCTGCCGGCGGCCGAGCAGGCTGCACAGGTCGAGGTGGTCAAGCGGTCCGAGGCGGGGATGGTGACAGACCCGGTGACCTGCTCACCGGACGACACCCTGGCTGACGTCGACGCGCTGTGCGCTCGCTACCGGATCTCCGGGGTGCCCGTTACCGACCCCGACGGCGTGCTGGTCGGCATCATCACCAACCGGGACATTCGCTTCGAGGTCGACTTCGACAAGCGGGTCGCCGAAGTGATGACGAAGCAGCCGTTGATCACCGCGCAGGTCGGGGTCACCGCGGAGGCGGCGCTGGGCTTGCTGCGCCGGCACAAGATTGAGAAGCTGCCGATCGTCGACGGGCACGGCATGCTGCGGGGCTTGATCACTGTCAAGGACTTCGTGAAAACCGAGCAGTATCCGCTGGCGACCAAGGACCCAGATGGGCGCTTGCTAGTCGGTGCCGCGATCGGAGTCGGTGAGGACGCCAAGCAGCGGGCCGCGTTGCTGGTCGAGGCCGGGGTCGACGTGCTGGTCGTGGACACCGCGCACGGGCACTCCCGCGGAGTGCTGGAGATGATCAGCCTGCTCAAGGCCGAGGTGGGCACAGGCGTCGACGTCATCGGCGGCAACGTGGCCACCCGGGCCGGCGCGCAGGCGCTGGTCGACGCCGGCGCGGACGCGGTGAAGGTCGGCGTGGGCCCCGGCTCCATCTGCACGACCCGGGTGGTGGCCGGAGTGGGCGTGCCGCAGATCAGCGCCATCTTCGAGGCAGACCGGGCGTGTCGCCCCGCGGGTGTTCCGGTAATCGGAGACGGCGGGATCCAGTTCTCCGGGGACATCGCCAAGGCCATCGTCGCGGGGGCCAGCTCGGTGATGCTGGGCAGCCTGCTCGGGGGCACTGCCGAGGCGCCGGGTGATCTGATCCTGGTCGATGGCAAGCAGTACAAGACCTATCGCGGGATGGGCTCGGTGGGTGCCATGGCGTCGCGCGGCGGCGGTCCGTCCTACTCCAGGGACCGCTACTTCGCCGACGACCTGCTCTCTGACGACAAGCTGGTGCCCGAGGGCATCGAAGGGCGGGTTCCCTTCCGCGGGCCGCTGTCGCTGGTGGCTCATCAGCTCGTCGGTGGCCTGCGAGCGGCGATGGGCTACGCCGGCGCCGCGACGATCCCGGCGTTGCAGGACGCGCAGCTGGTGCGGATCACCGCGGCGGGCCTGAAGGAGGGCCACCCGCATGGCATCACCATGACGGTGGAAGCCCCCAACTACGTGGTGCACTGAGGTGCGCGAGCTGGTCGAGATCGGCATGGGCCGCACCGCGCGGCGCGGCTACGACTTCGATGAGGTCCAGATCGTGCCGTCGCGGCGCACTCGCTCGTCGCGGGATGTGTCCACCAGCTGGCAGATCGATGCCTACCGGTTCGACATCCCGCTGGTGACCCATCCCACCGACGCGATCGTCTCACCAGCGATGGCCGTGCGGATCGGTGAGTTGGGCGGGCTTGGTGTGCTCAACGCCGAGGGGCTGTGGGGCCGTCACCCGAACGTCGACAAGCTGCTGTTGCAGTTGCGCTCCGCGATGGCGGAGACCGACGACACGGCGGCGGTGCGGCTGCTGCAGCAGTGGCATTCGGCCCCGATCCAGACCGAGCTGCTCACCGAGGCGATCGGCAGGGTGGCCGAGTCCGGCGTGACGGTGGCCGCCCGGGTCAGCCCGCAGCACGCCCGGGATCTAGCGCCGAATCTGCTCGCCGCCGGCGTCGAAATTCTTATCGTGCAAGGCACCATCGTCTCGGCCGAGCATGTCTCCCGTGCCGCGGAGCCGCTCAACCTGGTCGAGTTCATCGCGTCGATGGACGTCCCCGTCATCGCGGGAGGAGTCGGCGATTACCGCACCGCGATGCACCTGATGCGTACCGGGGCGGCTGGGGTGATCGTCGGTCACGGCGCGGGTGCCAGCGCGTCCACCGCGGATGTCCTGGGAATCAGGGTGCCGATGGCCACTGCGGTCGCCGACGCCGCCGCCGCCCGTCGGGACTATCTCGATGAGACCGGTGGTCGTTATGTGCACGTGATCGCCGACGGCGGAATGTCTACTAGCGGCGACGTTGCCAAAGCGATCGCCTGCGGGGCGGACGCTGTGATGCTCGGCGAACCCCTGGCCGCCGCCGCCGAGGCTCCCGGCAACGGGCTGTACTGGACTGCCGCCGCGGCGCATCCGTCGCTACCGCGCAGCGACGTCATCGATGTGCCCGGGAGGCCGATCGGCATCGACGCGCTGCTGTTCGGCCCATCCACCGATCCCGGCGGCACGGTGAACCTGTTCGGCGCGCTGCGCCGCGCCATGGCCAAGACCGGCTACTCAGAACTGAAAGAGTTCCAAAAAGTCGGTCTCACCGTCCGACCCTAGAACCCCCTGCCCTTGCCGCGTTTCTGGATGCAGACTGCGGACTGTGGGCGGGCTCGGAGCGACAGGGGGCTGCAGTCGCGACCGTGACCACGGTCGCGTATCTAGGTTTCTTGATGGGCCCGGCCTCGGTGGGGCTCGCTGACGTCACTGCCCACTGCCTTGGCGGGGGTTGCCCTCGTCGCAGTGCTGCTCGCTGTGTTGGCCCCCACGGCCGCGTGGGCTATGAGGTGGCGACGCGTTCACCCATGCTGAGCCGCAGTGCGGATGGGCCCAGTCAGGCCCGGTACGGCA
>JAODNG010000095.1 GCA_025465385.1 Pseudonocardiales bacterium | reverse complement strand
GCCACCACCACGGGCCGCCCGACCAGCTCAGGACGTTCACGGATCTCGACGGAAGCATAAAAAGCGTCCATGTCGACGTGTAAAACATGGCAATCACGATCGGCGGTGCTGCCAGGACGGGGAAGATCGGCGACACCGGGCAAATCAGCACTGCGACCCATGACGCCCCTCACAAACGGCGATCAGTCGAACGTGCGTTCGGTCGCTGTCCATGCTAGCCGGTTGTCGCCGGACGCCGGGCCAACGCGTGCAGCCGGCTGGCGATGTCGCGCAGGGGTACCCGGCTCGCCACCAGCAGCTCCAGCTCGGCGAGTTGGTCGGCGGCTCCTGGTTGGCCGTCCAGCACGCCACCCGCGATCAGGTCGGCGACCACCCCGTCGCCTTGCACCAGCTCGATGGCTAGGCCGCTGGCGGCAAGCAGCGCGAGGAGACCCTCGGTGTCGAAGCGGTGCAGTACGGGATCCGCCGCACCGAGCCTGCCGTCCGGATCGTCCAGCACGCGGCGGGCCTCAGCCAACCGGCCGGCCAGCGCGCGGACCAGTACCGCCGCATACCGGTTGGCCACCAGGACCGATACCGCGCCACCGGGCGCGGTGGCGGCGGCTAACGCCCGGACCGCCCCAGCGGGGTCCTCGACGACCTCCAGTACGCCGTGCCCGAGCACCAGGTCTGCACTGGCTGCCGCAACAACGTCCGCCAGCGAGTCAGCATCGCCCTGCACCGGGCTCACCAACTGTTGGACGCCAGCCTCGGCGGCCCGGCGGTTGAGGGTGGCCAGGGCATTGGGACTCGGTTCCACCACTGTCACCACGCATCCGGACCGGGCTAGTGGCACGGCCCAGACACCGCTGCCACCGCCCACGTCCAGTACCCGGGGAGCGACGCCCAGCCGCCGACGTGCCGCGACGACCTCGGCCTCCAGCGCCCGTTGCACCGCGCAGGCTCGCATGGACAGCACCTTAGAGGGCTCCCATAGGGTGCACCGATGCGAACCATTGCGGTGCTCGGCCTCAAGGGCGGGGTGGGCAAGACCACCGTCGTGCTCGGGCTGGCCGGGGCTGCTCTGCAGCGCAAGATCCGGACCCTGGTTGTGGATCTCGACCCGCAAGGCAATTGCACCGGCACCTTGGATCCGGCGGCTACCAAAGCCACCCTGGCCGACGTTCTGGCCGATCCGAGGCGCTCGGTAGTCATGGATGCGATCGCCCCCAGCGCCTGGGGTGACGGCCTGGACGTGCTGGTCGGCGGGGAAGAGACCGAGGTGCACAACTGGCCGGATCCCGACCACGCGGCGCTCCGGCGGCTCGACCATGCGCTGTCCAAGCTGGACACCGTGGCCGACGATCCCCCGTACCGGCTGGTACTCCTGGACTGCCCGCCCTCGCTGGGTCAGCTCACCCGTTCGGCCTTGGTCGCGGCCGACCGGGCGCTGCTGGTTACCGAACCGACCATTTACGCGGTCGCCGGCGTGCAACGCGCGTTCGAGGCCGTGCAACACGAACGCGACCACAACCCCGACCTGCAAGCCCTGGGCGTGGTGCTCAATCGGGTCCGGGTGCGCTCCACCGAGCACAACTACCGGATCAACGAGTTACGCGAGATCTTCGGATCACTGGTGCTGCCTACCGTCCTACCGGACCGCGCGGCGGTGCAACACGCCCAGGGTGCCGGACTTTCGATCCAGCGCTGGGGCACCCCCGGAGCGCGCGAACTCACGGTGGCCTTTGATGTGCTGCTGGCTAGGATGCTGCGCTCCAGCCAGCTGCGCCGTCGTACCGCGACCGATCTGGCTCCGACTGATCTGGCGCGGACTTAGGCTGACCCGGATTACCGTCGGGCTGGGGATCAGCCCTGCCCGCGCTGTGGCTGACTGTTCGGTGGCAGCGCCTGCTGTGGCGAGACGGGCTGCGACGTTGGCTCACCGGCGGTGACCTCACCCGCAATCGGCGCTCCACTTATCGAGGCGCGGATCTGTTCCAGCCGGGACCGGCCGGCCATGTCCAGGGTGGACTGCTGGACCTCCAGCATCCGGCCCTGCACCGAGTTCTGAGCCAGCTCAGCTGCCCCGAGGGCATTGGCGTAGCGGCGCTCGATCTTCTCCCGAACTTCGTCGAGGGAGGGCGTACTGCCCGGCGCGGCCAGCTCACTCATCGACCGCAGCGAAGCAGAGACCTGCTCCTGCATCTTCGCCTGCTCCAACTGGGACAACAGCTTGGATCGCTCCGCGATCTTCTGCTGCAGGACCATCGCATTGCGCTCGACCGCTTGCTTAGCCTGGCCGGCAGCCTGCAATGCCTGGTCGTGCAGCGTCTTGAGGTCTTCCACGGACTGCTCCGCGGTCACCAGCTGGGTGGCGAAGGACTCCGCAGCCTGTTCGTACTGTTGCGCCTTAGCCTGATCACCACGGCCCCGCGCCTCGTCGGCGAGCACCAGGGCCTGCCGGGCCGAAGACTGGTACTTCTCGATCTCGCCGAGCTGCCGGTTGAGTTTGACCTCCAACTGGCGTTGATTGCCGATCACGGCGGCCGCCTGCTGCGACAGCGCCTGATGTTGGCGCTGCGCATCCTCGATAGCCTGCTGGATCTGTATCTTGGGATCGGCGTACTCATCGATCTTGGACGAGAACGAGGCCATGAGGTACTTCCAGGCCTTCACAAACGGGTTGGCCATCTCTTCCGCTGCCTCTCCTCGTCACCAATCGGCAGCCATCGAGCAGAGCTGCGCGCTATGCCCATGGTGTCAGGTGAAAGGCAGCGCTTCCACCGACCCCAGGGACAACCAGGGGTTAGGCCTGAGCCTGCCGTAACCGCACTGGCTCAGGCCGCAACCAGCTCAGCCGCAAGAGTGTCGGGTACTTCTGGCAGGTACACCGGACCGAGATCGTCAGCCACCCGCCGCAGCAGTTCGTCCAACGGCAGGTCTAGCGCGACGCAGATCGATCCGAGCAGTTCGCTGGAGGGCTCCTTGCGACCGCGCTCGACCTCGGACAGATACCCCAGGCTTACCCGGGCGACCCGGGATACCTCACGCAGCGTGCGGCGTTGCGAGGTCCGCGTCCGGCGCAACCGCTCGCCGATGGCCTCCCGCAGCAGCGTCATCGCGTTTCCTCCCAGGTGTCGGCCGGCGTTGTCCAACCGGCTTGCTTGCCCCCTACCGTACTCATCGGCCGGCTCGGCGGGCGTCCGCCGTGGGCGAACGTGTCGTCTTCATGGCAGTTCATGGCAGAACCACCGCTCGGCGACCGGAGGCGCGCAGCCGTAGCGCCCTCGCTATGTAGTCGACGCCGGTGATAACGGTGAGCAGCACCGCGATGCCCATCGCCGCCCAGCGCACCGGATGGACCACCACTGGGAGCGGCAGCACGTACAACTCGATCGCGACGGCCTGTGCGAAAGCCTTCACCTTGCCACCACGGCTAGCCGGGATCACTCCATACTGCAAAACCCAGAAGCGCAACGCCGTGACACCCAGCTCCCGCACGGCGATCAGTACGGTGATCCACCACAGCAGCTCACCCAGCAGGCTCAGGCCCACCAGCGCTGCCCCGATGAGTGCCTTGTCAGCGATAGGATCGGCGATGGTGCCGAACTTGGTGATCAGGCCGCGCCGTCGAGCCAGGTCGCCGTCGAGCCGGTCAGTCAGTGCGGCGACGCCAAAAATCACCGCCGCGGTGATCCGCCACGCCGGATCGCCGCCACCGTGGGCGAACAACGCGAGCACGAACACCGGCACCAGCACCATGCGTGACATCGTCACTAGGTTGGCCAGGTTCCACAGCGGGACTTTCGTCGCCGGCGGCGGGCTCACGGCACGCCGCCGGCCGGGGCGATCAGCTCCATCGGCTCGACGATCAGATCGACGCCCTGCGCGGCGATCGCCCGGCAGCGCACCACGTCACCGATCGCGAACGGCTGCGTTCCCGATCCGGTGAACCGGCACTCGCCATCCACCTCGGGGGCCTGGTGCTCGCCACGCCCGATGGTCTCGGCTTCCTCAGGGTCGGCGTCCGGCGCTGCAACGCTCTCCACCAGCACGTCCACGGTCTCTCCGACGCGCTCCTCGGCTCGCGCAGCGGTGAGCTGCTCGGCCAGCAGGCTGATCCGGCTGACGCGCTCGGCGATGGTGTCCTCGTCGTGCTGGCCGGGCAAGCCGGCAGCCTCTGTGCCGTCCTCGTCGGAGTAACCGAATACGCCGATCGCGTCCAGCCGCGCCTCGGTGAGAAACCGCTCCAGCTCCGCGACGTCGGCGCCGGTCTCCCCCGGGAACCCGACGATCACGTTGCTTCGCACTCCCGCCGCGGGCGACTGCTGCCGGATCTGATCTAAGAGGGCGAGGAAGGATTCGCGCGAGCCGAATCGGCGCATGCGCCGTAGCACCGGCTCGCTGGCGTGCTGGAAGGACAGGTCGAAATAGTTGGCCACCCCGACAGTGGCGGCGATCGTGGTCACCAACGCGGGCCTGGTCTCGGCAGGCTGCAGGTAGGAAACCCGGATCCGCAGGATGCCGGCGATGACCGAGAGCCGGCGCAGCAGCTCCTCCAAGGCGCCCGGGCGGCCCAAGTCCTTGCCGTAGGACGTGGAGTTCTCACTGACCAGTACCAGCTCCCGTACCCCTGACCCAGCCAGCCACGTCGCCTCAGCCACCACGTCTTCAACCGGGCGGGAGACGAACGCGCCGCGGAAAGCGGGGATGGCGCAGAAGGCGCAGCGCCGATCGCAGCCTGAGGCGATCTTCAGTGGAGCGACCGGGGAATCATCCAACCTGCGGCGCGGCACCCGGGGCCCCCAGCCGTGCCCGGGCAGCGCGGGACCGGCGGCGAGTGCCGCCGGCCGCGACGCCGGGGTGATCGGCAGCAGGGTGCGGCGGTCCACCGGCTGATGGGTCGGTACCGCCCGACCGGCGAGTACCTCACGCAGCCGGCCACCCAGCTCGGGGTAGGCGTCGAACCCCAAGACGGCGTCGGCCTCTGGCAAGCTGCGCGCCAGTTCGGTGCCGTAACGCTCGGCCAGGCAACCCACCGCGACGACCTTGGCGCCCGTGTCCGCGGCAGCCAGCAGGGTATCGATGGAGTCCTTCTTGGCGGCGGCGACGAAACCGCACGTGTTGATTACGACCACGTCGGCGCCGCCGTCGGGATCGACCAGCTCCCAACCGTCCTCGGTCAGCCGGCCCGCCAGTTCCTCCGAATCGACTTCGTTGCGGGCGCAGCCCAGAGTGACTAGCGCGGCGCGGGGCGATTGCGGAGTGGCGGGCACCGGCTCAGCGTATCTGGCCGCTCTTCATGATCAGGTCCACGTGACTTACTCAACGGGGCTCGTTCGGACACGTACGGCC
>JAODNG010000080.1 GCA_025465385.1 Pseudonocardiales bacterium | reverse complement strand
GCCCGCTCGGGCCGGCCCGCGCGAGCACGGCCGCCAGGCCGCGCGCAGCAAGCGGGTCCGGCCAAGCGGGCAGGTGAGTCGGACGACAAACTCAGCTACGTCCGCGCCGCCGAAGGCGGCGCCTTGATCCCATAGAGGGGAATTCGGCAAAACGTGGATCCATAGACATGTGCAGTCCCGCCTGATGCTTGACGTTGCGGTCTCACCTGATGCTTGACGTTTGGGCCTGATCGGCTTTTCCCTCGCTGTCCTGTGTGGACGGTGGAGGGGGAGGCCGGGAATGGCTCTGGTGGAGATGTCTGTTGTCGAGCAGCGCTACCGCGCGGTGCTGGCGGTGGAGCGTGGTGAACCCAAGATCGTGGTGGCGGCCCAGTTCGGGGTGTCGCGCCAGACCCTGCACACCTGGTTGACCCGCTATGCCCGAGACGGCCTGGCCGGGTTGATCGACCGCAGCCACCGGCCACCCTCATGCCCGCACCAAGCCTGCGCCGAGGTGGAGACCATGGTGTGCGAGCTACGCCGCGAGCACCCCCGGTGGGGACCTCGGCGGATCGCTCACGAGCTGGCCAGGGTCGCGCCGGAGCCCGTGACGGTGGTATCGCGCAGCACGGTGTATCGCATCCTGGTCCGGCACGGTCTGATCGAGCCCCGATCGCGACGCCGCAAGCGCAACGACTACCTCCGCTGGGAACGCGACGCGCCGATGCAGTTGTGGCAACTCGACATCGTCGGCGGGGTGTTCTTAGTCGATGGGACCGAATGCAAGGTCGTCACCGGGGTCGATGACCACTCCCGGTTCTGCGTCACCGCCACGGTCGTCCCGAAAGCGACCGGGCGGGTGGTGTGCCTGGCCTTCGCCGAGGCCCTGCGCCGCTATGGCGTCCCCGATGAGGTACTGACCGACAATGGCAAGCAGTTCACCGACCGGTTCGGCAAGGGCGGGGAAGTGCTCTTCGACCGGATCTGCCGCGACAACGCCATCACCCACCGACTCACCCAACCCGCCTCACCGACCACCACCGGAAAGGTAGAACGCTTCCACGGCAGCTTCCGCCGCGAGTTCCTCAACCACGCCGAACCATTCGACTCGGTACTCGCCGCCCAAGCCGCGGTAGACACCTGGGTGACCAGTTACAACTGCGACCGCCCTCACCAGGGGTTTGACATGGGCTACCCCGCCGACCGGTTTGCCCCCGGCCAGCAGACCCGCGAAACCTCCGAGGAGCTGCTGCCCGTGCGGCTACCGGCTAGTCTCGCACCCGCCCCGGCACCGGCTGCGGCCCCGGAGGCGCTGGTCGAGCCGATCCGGGAGGATGCCGAGGCCCCCTCCGTGGCCGGGGTCTACCGGGGTGGACCGGTGGCCTTCGACCGCGTGGTCCCAGCGTCGGGGAACCTGGGGGTGGCGGGCAAGCAGTTCTGGCTGGGACCTGTGCGGGCCGGGGTCACCGTCACGTTCTGGGCCGACCACGACCTCATCCATCTGAGCATCGCCGGCGCGCGAGTCAAGACGGTGCGCTCGCACCTGTCGTCGAATGACCTGACCGCACTCGCTGCCACCGGCGCCCGCCCCGCCGGCCCGCCACCACTACCCCCACCCGAACCCGGCAGCGCCTTAGAAGTCGACCGCACCGTGTCTCGGGGTGGCCTGATCTCCCTGGGCAACCACCAACTGCTCGCCGCGGAGATCCTCGGCGGCCGCCGCGTCACCATCCGCGTCGAAGACACCACGCTGATGTTCTTCGATCCCGACACCCGCGAATTGCTGCGCACCCGACCCAATCCACTGACCTACGACCAAGCCCGCCGCCTGCGCGGCGCCCGCCCCGCCGGCCCACCACCACGACCGTCGGTCGAGCCGGTCACCGCGCAGCGCCGGGCGTCGAACACCGGGGTCATCACCGTCGCCGGGCAGAAACTCGCCCTCGGACGAGACCACGCCCACACCGTGGTGACCGTGCACGTCGCCGAGCACACCATCACCGTCGAGCTCGACGATGGCACACGGCGCACCTTCCGCCGCACCACCACCCAACCGGTCCGCAGCCACAAGGCCCAACGCCCGGCACACCCCAACCAACCCATCACAGGCATGGGGTGATCGCCGTGGTCACCACCGCTGGAGCGGCGCAGCCTACGGGTCGACCCCTCCAGCCCCAAGGGTGCTGCGCATCGCTGACGCGACCGCCCTTCGGGCGGCCCTTGACCCTGGAGCCTCTGTCGACCCTGCGGCAGGATCAACGGCAGGCCACGGCCTGCCCTCTCCCCACGCGCCACCCCAGCTCACCCGAACCCGAACCCGAACCCGAACCCGAACCCGAGAAAGCGAGATCAACAACCAACCCGCGTGGACCCGGGGGCCCGTACGTTTCCTAGCCCGAACGTCAAGCATCACCTGGGACAGAAACGTCAAGCGACAGGTGGGACCAGACAAAGGCGCTGTCCGCAGCCCCTCGTTCCCAAAGCGGTTCCCGGAGGTCCGACAACGTCCGCCACCTGCTGGTGCGTGTCCATGAGGATGCGGCGCAGCGCCTACCGGTCCGCCGTCGTTGCTCTCAGATCCAGCTACCAGGATCAATGGCACCCTACGCTGGCTCGTCCGTCGTTGGCAGCTCTGCAAGTAGGAGGATGGGGATGGTCCGAACCCCAGAACCCGCTCTTTCAAGATCGTATAAGTCGACTGCTGACCATTAGTGCACAAATGCTCGGTCACCCGCTGGAGTCTGACCGCTCGGCGCCGGAAACGTGCCGGTTGGCGACTCTTGGTCGCAAACATGGCGATACCGGTCACAGTGCGTATTTTGGGGTTAAGAGCAGGTAGTACGAGGAGGGTTCCGTCGTGACCGGTACGTACAGGCAGCCGTGGAACGGACTGAACTTGACGGGGATGTTCGACGCCGTGTTGCCCAAGTTCGACACCTTCAAGCTGGCTGACACCCTCTCGAAGACCCTGAAGCTGGTCGACACCATGAAGCTGGCCGAGACCTTCAGGCTGGCCGACACCGTGAAGCTGGTTGACACCGTGAAGCTGGCGCATCTGCTGGGTCGTCCATCGGCCATCGGGGTTCGTAGTCATCCCCAGCAGGTGCACAGACCTGGTGGGCACTTCCAGTACGAAGAACACGTAGATTCGTTGGAGCGTGACCGCGCAGTCCACATGGAAGAAATCGCAGGCCAGCATGGTCGAGGCCTGGGCGCGCAGGAACTGCCGCCAGGTCGTGTCGGTGTCCCGGACCGGCGCTGGAGGGATGCGCGCCCGCTGCAAGATGCGGCGGATCGTGGAGGCTCCGACACGGTGACCGAGTTTGAGCAACTCGCCCTGGATTCGCTGGTATCCCCAGCGGACATTCTCCCGGGCCATGCGCTCGATCAGCACGGCCACCGTGTCATCGAGGGGTGGACGCCCGAGACGGTCGGGATACGTCCACTTCTTGGCGACCAGGCGACGATGCCACCGCAGGATCGTGCCCGGCGTGACCAACCGATGCCCCCGCAGCATCCGCGGCAGCCTGCGGACCAGCGCGGCGAACACCGCTCGAT
>JAODNG010000075.1 GCA_025465385.1 Pseudonocardiales bacterium | reverse complement strand
ATCGAGCGTCCCGTGACGATGACGTGTGTGTCCAACGAGGTGGGTGGGCCCTACCTGTCCACCACAAATTTCACCGGGGTGCTGCTGGCCGACATCCTCAGGGAGGCCGGGGTGCGGCGGGGTGCTGATCAGGTGTTCACCACCAGCGTCGACGGGTGGACCTGCGGAACCCCGACCGCGACGCTGACCGACCCAGCCAGACAGGCCATGCTGGTGATCGGAATGAACGGTGAGCCGCTGCCGATCGAGCACGGTTTCCCGGTTCGGATGCTGGTCCCGGGGCTCTACGGGTTCGTCTCCGGGACCAAGTGGATTACCGATATGGAACTCACCACATACGACGCACGGCGCGCCTACTGGCTGCAGCGCGGCTGGGGGCAGCGCGCACCGATCAAGACGATGTCGCGGATCAACAACCCCGGCGCGTTCGGACGGGTCGGCGAGGACTCTGCGATCACGGGTGTCGCATGGGCGCAGACCAAGGGCATCGAGAAAGTCGAGGTACGCCTCGATCACGGTCAGTGGCAAACCGCGGAGCTGTCCACGGAGGTCAATGCGGACACCTGGCGGATGTTCGACTGCGGGGACGGTTAGCGCTGGGAGCCCACGTGGCGGAGGTACGCGCGACGGACAAGACCGGATACACCCAGACCGCGGACCGGGCCGCCCCATCCCCGACGGCGCGAGCGGATGGCATTCCGTACAGTTCACCGTCCTCCCCAATCAGAAGCCGTGAACCCACGCCGAAACCGAAGATGATCAAGACTGCGGAGACAGCATAATGTGTCCTATTCGTGATCGGCAAGCCGTGAACCCGTCGTTGCGGACCACGGAATCTCACGAGGACTCGTTGAATCAAACGAGATGTGTCCTGTTCGTGATCTGCAAGCGATGAACCATCCGCTGCGGATGATCGAAGTAATACAGGTGAGGCCCGGATCGGCCGGGCAGCTGAAAATAGAGACCGAGTGAGGAAAAGCAATGAGGAAGATTCAGCGACTGGCCGCGGTCGGTGCTTTGGCAGCTCTGACCGCCGTGGTCGGCGCATGCAGCAACTCGCAGCAACCGGCCACCGGAAGTCAAGCGTCCGCCCCAGCCAGCGAGTCAGCGGCACCCAATGGTGCGGCGACCGCGCCCACTGGTAGTGGCGTCACCCAGATCAGCGACATCTTCGGGCCGGCCTGCAGCCAGGTACCGACACAGGGTCCGGGCTCGGCCCAGGGCATGGTCAACGACCCGGTGGCCACCGCAGCCAGCCACAACCCGCTGCTGACCACCCTGACCAAAGCAGCGACCGCAGCGAACCTGGTCGACACCCTCAACAGTGCCCCGGCAATCACCGTGTTCGCCCCGGCCGACCCGGCCTTCGCGGCGTTGGAAGCCCAACACCCGGGCATCACCACACAGCTGACCACCGCCCCGGACGTGGCTTCGCCGAACAGTCAACTCGCCAAGATCCTGACTTACCACGTCGTCGGCAGCCGCTACGACGCCGCGGGCCTTGTCCAGGCCGGCACGCTAACCAGCCTGGAAGGCGCCAAGCTGACCATCGGCGGCACCGCGGCAGCACCGACCGTCAACGGCGCTCCCGTGTTGTGCGGCAACATCCCCACCAAGAACGCCACCGTGTTCGTCATCGGCCAGGTGCTGTCCCTGCCGGCGTCCTAATAGATCGACGCGCTTCTTCCCAGCAGGGGCGGCGCCGTGATGAACCGGAGAAGCGCTCACCGAGCGGTGAGGTCGTCGCTGCTGCCTGTCGGCTTGTGCGGAGCTACCGTGAACCCACGGTTTGGGCCTAGCAACTCGAGGATCTCTCTGGTGACCGATGAGGCTCGATCGAGCGCCCGGCGGCCAGACGACCGAGGGAAAGACACGTCGATGCGGGCCACCGACTACCAGGATGACTGAGGGACCTTATGGCTGAGGGACCTTCCGACGCTGAACTGGTGCGACGAGTCAGGGATGCCGACGGGGTGGCGCTGTCCCAGCTTTATCAGCGTTTCGTCCGGCCCTGCTACTCGCTGGCTCGCCGGATCTGTGCCGACGAAGGGCTGGCCGAGGATGTAGTGCAGGAGGTGTTCCTGACGTTGTGGCGTGATCCGACCCGGTTCGACCCAGCACGGGGCGGATTCGCCACCTGGCTGCTCACGGTGACCCACCATCGGGCGGTGGATGCGGTTCGAAAGGAGAGCGCCATCCGTCGGCGCGTGGTGGTTGTGCCGGAGGCAGGCGAGGACTGGTCGCCCACCCCGGTACCGGGCGCCGATCAGGCTGCGATGGCGCGCGTCGCGGCGGGCCAGGTCCGCGCGGCGCTGCATCGCTTACCCGTCGCGCAGCGGCAGGTACTCGCCCTGGCTTATTTCGGTGGGCACACTCAGGGTGAGATTGCAGTTCAGATAGGTGTTCCGCTGGGCACGGTGAAGTCCCGCATGTTTACCGCGGTGCAGCGGCTCCGCGCGCTGCTGACCGATCAGTTGGGACCAGACACCCTAGTCGCCGAGGCCCGCATTGCGAGGGGGGAACAGTGAACGACCTGCGCCGTGGTGCCCCCTGCCCGCACCGCGGGCTGGCGGTCGGGTGGGCGTTGCACGCCCTGGAGCCCGCCGACGAGTCGCCGGTCGCGGCGCACCTGCCCGACTGCCCGATATGCACCAGTACCGCCGCGGAGACCGAGGAGGTCGGCGCGGCGCTAGGCCTGTCCGTCCCGCAGGCAATGCCCAGCGCCGAGCTGGAGCAGCGGGTTCTCAGTGTCACGGCTGCCAAGTGGAAACTCCCGGTCGCGGCACTGGCACCCTCAACACGACCAGCCCGACACATCACAAAGCGAATCTGGCACCGCGCCAGAAGCTGGCTACGGCCACAATGGTAATCGAGGTAGCCGCTGCCGGACCGTTGTCGAACGTGTCACTCACCCGGTTGACCTCGGAAACCGCGAATATGTCCGAGTCCTTCCTGAGTCATAGGACCACTCCCCTTGGTCACTGTGATCGTGCGCGGCGCACTCATCGGTTGGTCGCCGCGTCGCGGTTTAAGGCAGCGCGGACCGCTGCCAACGCGGCCTGCCAGTAACCCCGCTCCAGCGAGAACCGCACGTCCTCCAGCACCCGCTGCAACCGGACCGCCTCCGGGTCGGGGAGGACAGGTGCGGGCAGGGCAGTCATCGTGTGCCCTCCGAGGCCAGGTGGTGTAGCACCACGTCCGAGACTTCGTGTGATTTCCCTGCGGTTAGCAGGCTCGGCGTCTGGCAGATGAAGGAGTCGCTTAGGTTCGCGCAGCGGTCATGGCAGGTATTCGCCGGTGCGCTGACCGGCGCTGGCAGCAAGAACAATTCGTACTGATCCATCACTGATTCTCCTCGATCTCTATGAAGATTTCGATCTCAGCGCGCACCGCCCGCTGCCGCTCGCTGATCCGCCAGTTCTCGCGGCGTGGTGTTGCCCAGGTGGTCTGCCGGAGAAAGTGCAGCGCTCGGTCACAGGTCCACTAGTGCCTCCCACTGCCCAGTTACCATTGGGCTGGCGCCGTACTGCAGTTTCACGCTCAGCCATCCGCATCGCTTCGCGTGACAGGCAGCAGCCTCCATGGCGGCGATAGCTCGGGCTGGAGCTGCAGTAGGGGCAGGTCACCTCGGCCTGGTGGGGGTAGTCGTCTGACATGGCTGGATTCCGCCCGAGTGCGCGGTCGATTCCGTCGTCGTCGGCGGAGAACTCCTCCGCGAGGGTGGCGAGGAGTTCCCGCTGGGCTGCTGTGCGACGGGCAGGTTACCGAGTCGGGTTAGCAGCCGGCGTGCCCAATATCGAGGGTCGACGACAAGGGCGTGTAGGTGGTAACGGCCGGACGAGGCACAGGGAGTGGGAAGGTCCTTGCCCGGCCGTCAGGCTGGCGAGACTACTGACATCCCGTGGGAACTTGACTAGAAATTCCTTAGAATGATCTTTGGCTAAGGCGGCGTGGGTGGCCTACCGTGCTCTGCTTGCAGCTAGCTGCGGGGCGGAGATCAGCACGGAGCACATTTACCTCGCCCTGGTCACGCCGTCGGAGGACCCAGATAAGCATGGCGAGTTTCGTTCGTCATGAGGGCTTCGCTGCTTCACCCAGCGGTGTGGTGTGGAGGCCCACGGCTGCGGGCATGGAGTCGGGGACGCTGGAACCGGATCGGCCCCGCGTCGCGATCACCGTGCCTTGCTTGTGAGAGCGTTCTGCTCCGTGCCCGCAGCACGGGACTTCAGAAGGAGATCGATCACCTATGCGTATCCACAGTGTGGCCGGCGTGCTCGTCGCCGCTGCCACTGCCGGGGGGCTACTCGCCGGCTGCGGCAGCAAGCCCACCCCCAGCCCCGCCAGCACACCGCCACCCCCGGCGGCGAGCAGCGCAGCGCCCAACCCGCAACAGCAACACAACCAAGCCGACGTCGTCTTCCTCCAAAACATGATCCCCCACCACGCCCAGGCCATCGCGATGTCCCAGGCGGCCGGAAATCAAGCGACCTCCCCTCAGGTGAAAGGTCTCGCCACCCGGATCGAGACGGAGCAGAGCCCGCAGGCCCAGCAGATGAGCGATCTGCTCACCGCGTGGGGCACTCCGACCCCCGCCACCGCCAGCGTGGGCACCGCAGGCGGCCTGGGGCACGGTCAAACGGCCGTGACGATAACCGGGGCCACGTTCGACCGGATCTTTCTCCAAGTGATGATCGTTCACCACCAGGACGCGGTCACCATGTCCCAGACCGAGCTGGCTCAGGGCAACAACCCGGCCACGCGCAACCTCGCCCAACAAATCATCAGTGCACAGCAAGCCGAGATCAGCGAGATGCAGGCACTGCTCCAGGTGATCTGACCGGAAGGCCAAGTGGGTGGGCGCGCGTCGACGGCACTGTCGCGCGCTCACCCGCCAACGACTCTGGTAGCGGTGGCCCTGGTCCGGAGCGGGAATGAGTTGGTCGACTGCCGCCTTACTGCGATAAGCCGGTCTGCCCCGCCACGCCGGTCTGAAGTATTTCGTCCAGTCGATAGGGCAGGATGATCGAGGACAAGTTGAGATGCGATGCTCACGGACAGCGGGCAGGACGGGCCTTTCGGTGGGATGTCAGGGGCGAGCGAGGGCCGTACTCAGTAGGACGCCGTCAACGACGAGACTGATGCCATCACGTCGCTTCGTTGCCGGTCCGTAGCCGCTGCGCCATCGCGGCCCGGTCGGTAGCCAGGGCCCGGAGCAGGCTTACGTAGTAGCTAGGACCGCGGGCCTGTTCCTGCTCTATGGCCCGATGGGCGTAGTGCGCGGCTTCGGCGTCTAGCTCGTCCGCACGGCGGAATTGGGCGGAAGCCTTTATGTACTCCAGCTCGCGCGCTTGGAATCGGTGGGCGAAATCGCCATGGACGGATGTGTCGAGTATGAGCACCCCATCAGCGCCGGGCCAAGCACTGAAACTGACCAGTGACCCGTCACTTGGGTCCGCTTCTCTTCGTGAGTGCTCATGATGAGTCGTCATGTGATCTCCCCGGGCCGCCACCGACACTGATCAGTCACT
>JAODNG010000074.1 GCA_025465385.1 Pseudonocardiales bacterium | reverse complement strand
GCCCTGCGTGATCGGGAGCGGACCGGCATCAGGGCCCGGTATCAGGGCGCGGTGAGCGTGGCGAGCGGACTCGGTCCCGGGGACAGCGGGATCTGGTAGCGCCCCGCCAGGTAGGAAGCGATCTGGTGAAACAGCGGTGCGGCGCTGCCGACGGCCGGGTCGTCGAGCATGATCCCTACCACGAAACGCGGAGCGTCAGCGGGCAGGATGCCAGCGAAGGTGATCCAGTAATTGGAGTTGCTGTAGCAGCCACAGCCAGGGTTGACCTTCTGCGCGGTGCCGGTTTTGGCGGAGATCTGGTAGCCGTCCAGGGCCGCTTCCACGCCGGTACCGCGCTGTCCCCGTTCGTTCTGCACGACCGCTCGCAGCATGTCCCGGACGGTCCGGGCAGTCTGCGGGCTGACCACCCGGACACCGGCAGGTTGTGGGATCGCGGTCTGGGTGCCGTCCGGAGCGATCTCAGCGCTGACGATGCGTGGCGGGATGCGCAGGCCGTCGTTGGCGATCGCCTGGTACATACCGGCCATCTGCAGCACGGTCATCGACAAGCCCTGGCCGATGGGCAGGTTGGCGAACGTGCTGCCGGACCACTGGTCGTGGGGTGGCACCCGACCCGCGCTTTCGCCCGGCAACCCCACGTTGGTGCGCTGGCCCAGGCCCATCCGGTTGAGCATGTCGACGAAGCGGTCCGCACCGACGCGCTGTGCGGTCAGCAGCGTGCCGATGTTGGACGAGAGCGCCAACACGCCGGTGAACGTGAGGTTCACGGTGCCGTGTGACCACGCGTCCCGGACGGTCCGGTCAGCGACCCGCAGTTCGCCGGGAACTGGCAGCACAGTGTCCGGCGTGACGACGCCGCTCTCGATACCCGCGGCGGCGGTGACGACCTTGTTGACCGAACCCGGTTCGAAGGGAGCCGAGACCGCCGGGTTTCCCAATGACTCAGGGGTGGCCGCCGCGAGGTTGTTCGGATCGAAGGTGACGTCGTTGGCCATCGCGTAGACCTCGCCGGTGTGTGCGTCGAGCACCACCGCACTAGCGCCTTTCGCACGATACTTTCGCGCGTAGTCGCGGAGCATCTGCGCCACGGTGAACTGCAGGTCGGAGTCCAGGGTGAGCTCCAACCCGGTACCCGGAATCGGCGGCCGCTCGGCACGCTCGCTACCCGGGATGACCGCGTCCGAGCCTTCGGCGGTGTCCACCACCCGGCGGCCGTCCCGGCCGGCCAGCACAGTGTCGGCATAGTTCTCCAGGCCGACCAGTCCCCGCACTTTGCGCTCGTCAGCCCGCCAGTTCGCCACTCCCAGAACGTTGGATGCAAGCTCGCCGCCGGGGTACTGCCGGATCTCCCGGTGCTCGGCGTTGATCTCAGGGAAATCCTGCTGGATCGCCCTTGCTTGCGCAGGCGTCACCAACGGTGCCAGTAGCACTGTGGTGCGATCGCTGCGCAGCTGGCTGAGGAGTTCCTGCTCAGACACCGCCGGGCCGAGCACCTGGGCGACCCGGTGGGCCATCGCCTGCTTGTGCAGATCCGGGTCGGCCCGCATTGACCGCTGTTCGGTGATGATCCGCTGCGGCTGCGCGTACAAAGCCTTGGCCTCCACGCTGAATGCCAACGGCGTGCCGTTGCGGTCAGTGATCGTGCCGCGTTGCGCAGGCAGCGTCTGCACGGTGGTGCGCTGGTTAACCGCCTGTGCCGACAGTTCGGCCGCTTGTAGGCCCTGCACAGCGGCCAGCTTCAGCCCGGCAGCTACCAGCGCGAGGACGAGCACTATCCGACCCAACCCCAAGCGGCTGCGAAGACCGCCTGCTGACCGGAGAGGTCGCCGGCGGCGGCGGGGAGACACCCTGGTGGACCGGACCCTGCTCACTGCGCTGGCACGGGTTGAACTGGCGAGGGTTGCACGGGCACGGGTTGGGCAGGCACGGGTTGCACGGGCACGGCAGGTTGGGCAGGCGCGGGTTGGGCAGGCACGGGCGACAGCGGTTGAGCCGGCACCGGAGGCGCAGGCGCTACCGCCAGTGGAGGTGGTGGTGGTGGTGCGACAGCCCGTCGAGGCTCGCCGACCAGGGTCACCGTGCCGTCTGACCCGACGATCAGCCGGGCCGGGTCCCCCGCCGGGACCATCCCCAGCTCGCGGGCCCGGCGGGCCAGCTCCGGTGCGGTCTCCAGAGTGGCTACCGCTCGGCTTAATCCTTCCGAACGCTCGGTCAGGTTCCGGACAGTCTTTCGGGCGCTTTCCAGGTGGTACGAGTCCGCGGTGGCGGCCGTGGACAACCACAGCGTGGCTATCAACGCCGTCGCCAGCAGGGCCATCACGAGCATCACGAACGGTGTCCGGGCGTCCGCACTGTCTGGGCAACCGTGGCGGGGCGCGGCGCGCTGCGCACGTCGAGCGTAGGCGCGGGCGACGGCAGGAGAGCGGCCCCGCTGGTCGCTGGTATCCCGACGATGGGCGGGCGCGGTGGGCCGGCCACCCACCGACTTCGCGGCACGGGTGGGAGCCGTCACGGGGTCGGCTCCGGCGAGCCGGATCCGTGCTCCGCAGCCGGCGCGATGCGCTGCACGGCGCGCAGCCGCACTGACGCTGCCCGCGGGTTGGCCTCGGTCTCGGCTACATCGGCGCGCTCGGCACCGCGGGTCAACGTACGCAGCTGGGGCCCATGGTCGGGTAACTCAACCGGCAGACCGGCCGGGGTACGGGAGGTGGTCAGCTCGACCAGCGCCCGCTTGACGATCCGGTCCTCCAGCGAGTGGTATGACAACACCACCAGCCGACCGCCGACCGGGAGCACATCCAGCGCGGCGGGTATCGCCGCGCGCAGCGCTATCAGCTCGCGATTGACCTCGATCCGCAAGGCTTGGAAGGTTCGCTTTGCGGGATGGCCACCGTGGCGGCGAGTGGCCGCCGGCACACTCTGGTACACGATCTCCACCAACTGGGCGGTGGTGTCCAACGGCCGCTGCGCCACGACCGCAGCCGCGATGCGGCTGGCGAAGCGCTCCTCGCCGTATTCCCGAAGCACCCGGGTGAGGTCGGCGTGCGAGTAGCCGTTGAGCACGTCGGCAGCAGTAGGCCCGGCGCTGGAATCCATTCGCATGTCCAGCTCGGCGTCGCGGGCATAAGAGAAACCGCGCTCGACGGCGTCGAGCTGCAGTGAGGACACTCCCAGGTCGAACAGCACACCGTCGAGGCGCTGGACGCCAAGGCTCGCCAGCACGTCGGCCAGCTCGTCGTAGACGGCGTGTACCAGGTGAAGGCGACCGGAGTACGCGTGCAGCCGTTCGGTGGCCACCCTGATCGCTTGCGGATCACGGTCGAGACCGATCAAGGTGAGCGCAGGATGCGCCTCGAGTAGCGCGGCCGCGTGCCCACCCAGACCCACCGTGGCATCGAGCACCACGGCCGGCCGGTCTGCCAGCGCGGGCCCGAGCAGCTCAAGGCACCGGTGCAGCAGGACCGGGACGTGCTGCGAGGGATCGGCCACCGCCAGCCTCCCTCCGCTCACAGCACTCTCCTTACGCCACGCGGCCGGGATTGCCGGCGCGGATCCGAACCCCCCTCGGTGCCGCCAGGTCTCCGCCCGGTGCCAGATCCTGGCGCCGGGGAAGGTGCGTCAGGGCTGGAGCTAGTCCGTGTTGTCGCGCATCGCCGTTGATCTGGTGAGCACGGTCGATGCGCCTCCGGGCGGAGGCCTGGTGGTACCGAGTCACATCACGCCAGGCAACACCGCCTCCTGCGCCTGCGCGTAGGACTCCTCGTGTTCCTCCAGGTAGCGCTGCCAAGCCGCGCTATCCCAGATCTCCAAACGGTTGATCGCCCCGATCACCGCGCAGTCCTTGCTCAGCCCGGCATAGCGCCGCAGCTCCGCCGCGATCGAGATGCGGCCCTGCCCGTCCGGGCGTTGTTCATCGGTGCCGGCGAACAGGTAGCGCTGGTAGGCCCGCACTGCCTCGTTGGTGAACGGCGCCTGCGCCACCTTCCGGGCCATCTCCTCGAACTCAGCACGCGGGAAGACAAAGAGGCAGTGATCCTGACCCTTGGTGACCATCAACCCCCCTGCAAGTGCGTCGCGGAACTTCGCCGGCAAGGTCAGCCGCCCCTTGTCGTCGAGCCGGGGTGTGTGCGTGCCCAGGAACACGGCCACCACCTTCAGCCCGACCCACCGGCCATGGAGCACCCCTGTGCTCCACCGCCAGCCACCTTACCCCACTTCCATCCACTGTCAACAAAGGATCACTTGCTGTGGTCCTCTATGGTGCATATCCGAGCTGCTCAGCGAGGGTGGCGTGAAGTGGGGCGGCGAACCAAGCCGCGGGCGCTGCTTGCGAGCTGAGGACACGTCGCAAGGCCTTCGGGCGCACTCGCGGACGGGTCGACGCGGTCGGTGGCACAGCAGGTGGGGCGAAGTGGGAGAAGCCACCGCCTGACGGAAGTGTGACCGGATCTCCCTGCCGTGCCCGCGGACGCGGAGAGCGCCGGGCAACACCATGCGCGTGGTGCCCGAGCTGATGTTGACAATCCGGCCCGAGCGTTGAGCCCGCATCGCTGGCAGTACAGCCTGCGTCATGGCCACCACACTGACAACGTTG
>JAODNG010000057.1 GCA_025465385.1 Pseudonocardiales bacterium | reverse complement strand
CGACCGTGGCGTGATTGTTATAGACAGATAGGCATGCAGCGATTCCCTCAGTGCTCGCCAAGGGCCGAACCGGCTCGGAGCTTGCGGCGCTACGGCATGGTGCGGCGGTCAAAACCGACTTGGGATGGTGCAACGTGGGCGGATTCGACCCCGTATCGTGTCGAGGAACCCAAAGCACTAGCGACAAAAGAACCCGACATGGTGGAATCAGTCCTTCTACCGATCCATGGCAAGCAGCTAGTCTCGGAGGCTCGACCAGCTGGAATGAATACTAAGCAGCCAAGCACGCCACTGTCAAGATATCCCCGGTTGGCCTATTCGGGTAGATCAGCGTGTAGCTGGTTGCAATCTGCTGGCTTCGAAAAGTGAGCTAACCCCGCGAAGTACCCTGTTGTCAAGGGAAAGGCCATCTCCGCTACATCTAGGCAGATAGTGTTTAGCGCCGGGCGACCACGTGCCTTTAGCGAGCGAGTTGGCTAAGCAGCATATACGCGCTTTTAAGGTACCGTTAAGGCATATTCCAGTTGGCCTATTCCGGCGGATTAGCATGTCGCACAAGGCGATCAGCTGTCCTCGGAGAGTGAATTTGTCAATCAAATAGTCCAATTGTGAACAGCGGGTTAAGTTGTGTCTTCAGCGAGCCTATCCGGGTAGGTCAGTGCATCGTTGCGGAGCCACCGCTCACTCTCAGCGGACCAGCTGGACACAAGCTGTCAGTCAATCGAGCCTTCGCAAACCAACCAAAAGTACATAAAACGTGTTGCAGGGGGCAATAAATGGGGCGCTGGCGAGTATCACGTGGAGACCTATTCGTGATTAGCAAGGTCAGGCAGGGCAGCCTTGCGCCGGCACCGGCTGCGATCCGCCTGGCTTACGACCGCCAGCGGCTCAACCCGCACGCCGCTGGCCTGCCAGGGGTCTGGGTGCAGCAGCTCTCCGTCGGCCCGGGTGCCACGGGCAGCGCTGGACCTTGATCACCTTGGCCCCCAATCAGGCCACCACAGGCTGTTCATCCGCCACCACGCCCGGCCATGGGGAACTCGTTCTTACGGGACTTGTCCCCGCCGTGAGGAGGCAACCCTCCCTAAAAAGCCGTTCCTCAAAGCGAACGATGGGATTGGGCTGATGCTTCACGGGTGTCTAGAGATTCGGGCGGATTAAAGAAGGCTTTTGGCACTTGCGGTATCTCGGTTACCCTGTCCTGGTAACGTTGACGGCAGCGATCGACTGTCCTTCACTCTGTGCGACAGCCCGAAGACTTCGACAGCTGACCGCGACCATATCTTGCAGGTCACCGGCCCGTCGAAGGAACCATCTATATGCAGATGAAGCACATACTGGCCGCCCTCCTCACCGTCGCCACATAATGCGTATACAGATCGTCACGGCCGGCACGCTCGGCTCTGTTGCGCCATACACGGGACTGGGGCACCGGCTGCGGACCGAGGGGCATTACGTCGAGGTCGTGACGCACGCGAAGTTTTCCGGCGTGGTGGCCTGCTGCGGTCTCCAGATGCGAGTTCTCGAAGCGGATCCATTCGAGCAACTCATTGGCGCGCACAACAAGTTCCACCACGGAGACCGTTCACCGGCCGGCGTCCTGCGGCTCGTTCGGGCTAGTCAACACGCCGCGCTGGGGCTCGTGGACGGCATCCTCAACGCGGTGGATCCCACCGCGGATCTGATCCTGCTATCGACCATTGTCGCGCCGATTGGGACAGTGGTGGCGCAGTACCACGGCATTCCTAGCATGGGCGTCTTTCTCCAGCCCGACACACCTACCACCGCTTTCTCGCCGTGTGTCACGGCGTGGAAACCGCCGGGAAACGGCAACCGTGTGCGCGGCAGGGTCGTGCACGCGGCGCTGGACAGCTTGTATGGCCCCGCGAACCGCCGGTTGCATGCCCGGCTGGGCCTGCCGCGACGGAGCGGCCACCGCTTGCGCCGAATCCGGGAGAGGAGTGAGTGGCCCGTCTGGCACGGATACAGCCCTACCGTCGTCCCGCGCCCGGTGGACTGGCACCCCCAGTTGCGGGTCGCCGGGTACTGGTGGCCTCACACATGTCCACACTGGACAGCGCCCGCTCTGGTTACTGACTTTTTGTCGTCCGGCCCGCCACCGGTATTCATCGGGTTCGGCAGCATGATGCCCGGGAATCGGGAGCAGCTCAGCGACATCGCTGGCCGCGCGTTGCGGCAGGCAAGACTCCGGGGGGTAGTCCAGTCGGGATGGGCCGGACTGTCCGTGATGAATGACGATGTCATTACGATCGGCAACCTCCCGCACGACTGGCTTTTGCCGCGCATGGCGGCCGCGGTGCACCACGCCGGCGCCGGTACCACCGGAGCGGGATTGCGTGCCGGAGTGCCCGCGGTCCCGGTCCCCGTCCTAACCGACCAACCGTGGTGGGCGTCTCGACTAGTGCAGCTGGGCGTGAGTCCTGAGGTAGTGCCCCACTCCCAGTTGACCCCCGACAGGCTCGCCGCGGCCATGACAGCGGCGACGAGCCACCCCCGGTTCGGGCGCCGCGCCGCGGAACTCGCCATCCGGCTGGCAGACGAGGACGGGGCCGGAGCAGTCAGCCGGGCGGTAGCGACACTGACCCGTTGACGTTGCACCTGTGCCGGTCAAGCGCTCGAGACGCGACGGCACTCGGCAGCCGCGACGAGCTCTTCGAGGGAATGGGACAAATGTACGGCCAGCTCCCCGGGTTCCTCCACCGAGTCAGCGAACGACAAGATCCCGAACAGTAGACGACCCGCGTAGTCCCAGAATGCGAAGTTCACGCCGACCCCATTATTGGGCGGCCCAGCCAGGTACATCTCCTCCACGACAGTGGATCCGAGCTGCCACGGGACAGAGGGACCCCGGAGGTTGGAGACCACGACATTGGCGTCCAGCTTTCCCCGTCCCTTGCCAGGGCGCCGCCTTCCAGCCTGACTGTGCCGCACGATGCGGCTTATGAGCATCGGCGGAAGGTACTCGAGCCAGTCCGTAAGCATTTCCCGGCCCGCGAGATCGAGGCGGGCCTTCGCCTCCGCGGTCACCGCGCTTATCCGCTGGAGGCGCTCCCAGGGGTCGGCGACGTCGGTGGCAAGCGAGGTGGTGAGGCGGGAAAAGCGGTTGCCCGCGGCCCGTGGGATGGCGTCGAGTTCCTCCATCCCGATAGGAACATTCGCTACCAGCGACCGGTCAGGCAGCGCTCCACGCGCTTGGAGATAGTGGCGGAGGGAACTCCCGACGAGTGCCAGCGCGACATCGTTGACCGTGGCACACGCATCGTTCTTCACAGCCAACACGCTGTCCAGCGGCAGCGAGGCGCGGGCGAAGCGGCGTTCGCGGGTGAATCCCTGGTTGATGACTGACGGGGGTGTGTCGACAAAGGCCTTCGGCACCTTCACCGCCACCGTAGCCCGTCGTTGGCGCACTGCCACGGTCGCGCGCCTCGTGCGACTGACCAGCCCCGGCAGTCGGGCCAGTATCCGGAAGTTATGGGCCACGGCTCCAGCGATCAGCGGGACGCGTCCTGGTATCCGACCTGGCTGCCAAGGCAGCCGCAAGGCTGACGGCTGCTCTTCCGAGAAGGCCCGCGCCAAGGTGGTGCGGATGGCGGACCCGTCCATGAGGGCGTGATGGATCTCCAGCACGACTGCCTGCCGGCCGTCGGCGAGGCCGTCGATCAGGGTGATCCGCCACAGGGGCCGGCTCCTGTCGAGGCACTGGGAGGCCAGTTGGGCACAGGCAGCGTCGAGTTCCTCGGGTCCACCGGGCTCAGGGAGGACCGCATGCCAGAGGTGATCTGCGAGGTCAAACTGGGGGTCGTCGACGAACACGGGATGAGCTAGGCCTAGGGGGAGGGCAACGACTCGCCACCGGAATGCCGGGAGCTGATCGAGCCGGGTGGCGAGGTGGCGGTGCAGGTCGTCCAGGGTGAAGTGGGCGCCGGTGTGGGCGCAGATCATTCCGAGGGCGACGCTCTGCATCGGCTGGTCGGACATCTCCAGGCTGAGTAATCCCGCGTCCAGACCGCTAAGCCGGCGCACGGGATCGGAGGGCGACCGGAAAGGCAAGGTGGTGCTCCCTTTAGTTCCAGTGAGGAGGCCGTGGGCGACACGCCGACTTCAAGGTGAGGCAGACGATCAGGCCTCTGCTGAGTCAACCCCCGGCCCCGCGATGTCAGTCGACTCGATAGACCCCGGGAGAGCCAGGGCGAAGGCGGCCACCCGCCTGGACGTCCCAACGAATGACCAGACGCTGCCGCCAACGTCTCCCCTGCAATTCAAAGCCATGTAATCGCTGGGGGATAGCGCCATTCAGGGAAATCTCGAGTTGCAAGCCGCACGTACGGTAAGTAATGCGTGACCGACCGCTCGTTTATGCATCGCAAAGCAGTAACTTTGCCCGTTGTGATGCACCTCAAGAGCTCCGGCCGGATTATAGCCGGCCCTTGACCAGGGCAGAATCGCTGGTTGACACGCTAATGGCACACTCCTTAACAGCACCATAAAGGCACGGAACATCGGGCCAAACACCGTCGACCAATAACAAATCACGATACGCAGGAAGAAGGCAACTTGATCCGTTTCCCGCGCCTGGCTGACACGCGGCGACCGACGACGGGCGGAAGGGGCGATCGACGCCGAACCCGGTAGCCCGGTAAGCGCGGGCCGCATTAATCGTCCGGCGGTAAGTCGAAAACGTAGCCAACCCCCCGGACCGTTCGGATGCGCGTAGGCCTGTCAGCGTTGCTTTCTAT
>JAODNG010000039.1 GCA_025465385.1 Pseudonocardiales bacterium | reverse complement strand
ACGGTCACCGCTGGTGGAAGCCCTGGTGCAGATGGGCCAAGCGATCGGGTGGCGAACGGTGCTGGTGGACCCTGACGGCGGCTCTGCGGAGAGTCACCCCATGGCGCAGTGCGTCGTCAGCGAACTGGACTTCAAGCTCGCTGGTGTCGATGAACGCTCACTAGTCGTGGTTGCCACTCAAGGCCATCACGATGAGGAAGCAGTAGAGCAGGCTTTGATCGCGGGCCCTGCCTACGTTGGGCTGGTGGGGTCTCGGCCGCGAGCCAAGTCGGTGTTGGAATACTTGGAAGGCCGGGGTTTGTCTCGGGAGACACTGGACCGAGTAAAGGTGCCGGCCGGTTTAGATCTGGGGAAAGTCGCGCACCGCGAGATTGCGGTGGGAGTATTGGCCGAGTTGGTGAAACTAAGGGCTGCCGGCGAGCTGGGTGCGGGTGTGCGACCGGAAATACTCGAGGTTGCCGAGGCGGTCGACCCGGTCTGCGGCATGACAGTGGAGGTCGCCTCCGCGCGTCACAAGGTGGACCACGACGGAAGCACGTACTATTTCTGTTGTCCGGGATGCCTGAAGGCATTCTCGGCGGACCCCGCCGCATTCCTTGGGTCGGGTGCAAAGTCGTGAATCTCAAGTTTCGGACCCAGCCTGTTGTGAGGAGAGCGAGTAGTCGATGCTGATCGAGAGCGAGTTCGAGGTTGCCGCGCCGCTCGAGCAGGTGTGGAAGCACATGCAAGACGTACCGCGGATCGCACCCTGCCTTCCAGGTGCCGAGCTCACTGATGTCAACGGCGACGTTTACAAGGGTCGTGTGACGACCAAGATGGGCCCGGTAAAGTTGCAGTTCTCCGGCACCGCCCAGATCGTTGAGCGCAACGAGTCCGCCAAGCGGATTGTGATGGATGCGTCCGGGTCGGAGGAGAAGGGTAAGGGCCAGGCCAGCATGAAGGTGACCTCGACGATGGTTCCCGCTGGAAGCGGAACACGCGTGAAGGTGACCCAGGATCTCCAGCTCTCCGGTGCGGCTGCCCAGTTCGGCAGAGGCATGGTTCAGGACGTCACGAGCGTGATCATGCGAAGCTTCGCCAAGTGCATCGCGGACGACATCGGGCGTGCCCACCGGGGAGAGGCACCGTTAGAGCGTGGTGCGGCCGTTCCAGTAAAGGGTTTCAGCATCGGCATGCAGGCTATGATGACAGCCCTTAAGCGGTTCTTCGGCGGACTCTTCGGCCGGAAAAGCTCATGATAACGATCGGTGAAGGAAAGAGAGGCCGGGCATGTTCTTGTGGTGGATTGGTAACCTGATCCTACTCGTCGTCGCGTTCGTCGTCTTTGCGTTGATGCAACGTATCGTCAAGCCGGTAGATCGAATCCGGGAGACGGTGGACGGCATCCTGTACAACGGCGTCATCCTGACGGGAGAGCTCGACAACGTCCCAGACCTGTTGGCTGAGACGGACAGCACGGTGAAGGAAGTCTCTATCGGCGCGACTCGTTACGTGAAACGGGTCGGTCATCTGCTGGGCGCATTGGGCGTCTAGCTAGCAGACCTGAGGGTTCGAACCAGTAAGAGGAGGTAGCCGTGCCTTTAGTCGCATGGGTCACGCTGGTGCTCGTCGCGGTGGTCGTGGCCATTGTCGGTCTTTCGCTCTTGAAGGTAATTTCGCAACTGAAGCACGTGTCCTGGACATTGGGGGCGGTCATCGTGGGCGTCAATGCGATCGCGTACCAGACGAGGACGGTTCCTGAGGTTCTGCCTTCGGTCAACGCCAACCTCGCACCAGTTCGGGCCATGGCAGAACAGGTTTAACACCAGCAACGACCAATGAGGTCGAAGTTGGAAACAGAATTAAGGGGCATGATATGCACGAGTTCAACTGCGGTCACCAAGAATGCGCATCTCAGTTCACATCGTCCGACAAGGACAATCTGATGCGGCAGGTTGCGGACCACCTGAAGGAAGTGCACAACGTCCAGACGGCGACGCAGACGCTGTTGGGTTACCTGGAGACCACTTGCGTGACGACCACACCGGATCGTTGATCCTGTGATCTTGGACTGAGAACAGAAACTGCTACCGAAAGGAGGGCTGCGGGATGATGTTGTTGTTGCTTGCGGAACCGGCGCCCGGGCCCGCTGAGGCTCATCTGTTCGGCTGGTACCTGGGCTTTGCGATCGCTGTCGTGGTGATCACAGTGGTGGTCGCACTGGTGGCCCCGGTCCTCGTTCTTGCCGCCCGGATCGCCCGGCAGGCGCCCCAAATCAATGCGGCGCTGCAACAATCATATCGGAACACGCTACCGTTGGCAGACCTGCGACAGACGATCGACCACGCTGAGGTCATCATCGGCGGTCTGGAACGCGGCCGTGCACGGCTGGGAGGTTAGCGATGCCATTTATATTGGGGTACGCGGGCGCGCCTGATGGCTATGCTCCTGAAGAGGCCACGTTCTGGTGGCTCGCAATACTCATGGGCGTCGTCGTCTTGATCGTGGTTATTCTATTGCTGAGCTCGCTTGTGTCGATGGTGAAGTCCATTGACCGCAGCGTGGTAGGCGTGCGGGACACCCTCCGGGCTATCCCGGAGAATACCGCCAATTGCGCGCTCATTCCTATCACCGCTGACAGGGTCGACGCGGTACTGGCAGAGGGTCTGCAGCATCACTTGTTCCTGACCAGGGTTCTGACTGGTTCAGGAACGCCGGTTGGAAAGGGCTAGCCATGACTCTTATTGTCCTGACCGTAGTCGTCATCTTGGCGTTGACCGCTGTTCTGGCGATTTTTCTCTTCATCATCGGCGTGCTGCTCAATCGGATCGCAGACAATCTCGATGACTGCTTGGGGAACGTGAAGACGATCGCCGCGCAGGCCGAGACGATTATCCCTGGTGTGGAACACATCAATCGTACCGGTGGGGTTGTGGCAGGCGCGCTACCCCTGCTGTACGGAGGTGCTGAGCGCATCGCAGCCAAGTTGGCGCCTCCGGTGCCAGCTCCGGTTAACGGTCACACCAACGTGCCAGCTTCGGGCCGGCGCCGTTCCCGTCTGATGGACACGGTAGGCATCCGCGACCGTCACCATTAAAGATCTCTCTGAGTCCTCCGTCGGTAGCAGAGGATTGGTAAGAAATAGTGGGCAGTGACTTCAGGGTCGCTGCCCACTATCACGTTCGACGGCAGGTGGGTCGCTTACTTGGATGATTCTTCGCCGGGCGTACTACCAGTGACAGCATCGCCAGATGCTCCACCGCTACCCACTGCGTTCTTACTCGGGCCACCTCCGGGCCCTCGTTGGGCGAGCGGTCCAGTCAACTCGGACTGATATGAACCGATCCACTCGTCCTTCCAAGCCGTATCGTACTTCTGCTCGTTGCAATACGGGTTGTAGACGGCAGTGAGTTCCTGGACGATCTGCTCCCGGTGCGGGCGCGCCCAGCCAGCGACCTCGTAGGTGCAGATGTGCAGCTTCCAGCGCGTGCCGGCCCGGGCGATCCAGCAGTTAGACCGCGGATGCTTGAACGGCAAGCCAGACTTGGCCATGTCGTCAGCGTGGCCGACGTAGATGACCGCATAGCGGTCGGGCTTGCCCTCGGCATCGGGCTTGTACATGATGGCGAAAACAGCGGGTCTCGCGGGTGGAGTCCAGCCGCCCAGGATCCGCGGGCCTTCGAACGAGTAGCCGGCTAGTGATCCAAGGCGAATCATTTCCAGACCTGCGTGTTCATCAGAATCGTCCTCATTGTTGTCAGCCGTCAGCGGCCTGGCGGTGTTATGAGACGACCATGGGACGGCGCTCTACGGCTCCGCATCACAGGTCGTCCGCCTCGTCTTCGTCCTCGCTAGTTGCCTCGACGCGCACGATCGGATAGATGGGCAACCCAGCTTTCTGCACTGCACTGGCAAAATGTTCCTTGCCCTTAGCAATCGCGTCCTCGCGGTTGTCCGCGAACACGATAACCTGGGCACCGTAGCGGTTGGTGCCGATCCCAGTTGCGATGCCGTTCATGGGCGCGACTGCGTCGGCCAACTCGACGACCTCTTCGAGCTTCATCACGCGGTCACCCTGCGCCTCGATACCGACGCTCCATCTGATCAACATAGACTTCGGTCTCCTAGCCGAGCTTCGGAAGTAGGACGGCGAGTTCTTCAAGGCTGCTGAGGTCGTGGCCCGACAGAATCACGTCAATGTGTGGTGCCGCCGCCATCATGCCCACGGTCTGTGGTTGATAGTCGGCGTTATCGCCCTTGTGCGGGTTCATCCACACAATGTTGTGACACAACCTGGAGAGCCGCTCCATAGAATCTGAGAGCAGTTCGGGATCGCCCCGATCGAGTCCGTCGGAGCAGATCACCACGACGCCGCCGCGGCACATTCCTCGACGGCCCCACTTGCGGACGAACAGGTCGATCGCCTCGCCGATACGCGTGCCGCCTTCCCAGTCGACCACCAGCTTAGCGGCGCGTTCGAGCGCCTCGTCGGGCTTACGGCTCTGCAGCGG
>JAODNG010000569.1 GCA_025465385.1 Pseudonocardiales bacterium | reverse complement strand
GTTGGTTCCCTCGTATATCTGGGTGATCTTCGCGTCGCGCATCATCCGCTCGACCGGGAAGTCTCGGGTGTAACCGTAGCCGCCGAACAGTTGCACCGCGTCGGTCGTCACCTCCATTGCCACGTCTGAGGCAAAGCATTTCGACGCTGAGGAGATAAACCCGAGCTTTCCCGCACCGCGCTCGGCGCGCGTCGCGGCGACGTAGACGAGTTGTCGGGCCGCCTCGGTCTTCATCGCCATGTCGGCCAGCATGAATTGGATACCCTGAAAATCGGCGATCGGCTTGTTGAACTGCTTGCGTTGTTTAACGTAGTCGATCGACGCGTCGACCGCGCCCTGCGCGATTCCGACGGCCTGCGCTCCGATTGTCGGGCGGGTGTGGTCCAGGGTCTGCAGGGCTGTCTTGAACCCGGTGCCGGGCTCGCCGATGATCCGGTCGGCAGGGATCGTGCAATCCTCGAAGTAGATTTCTCGGGTCGGGCTACCCCTGATTCCCAACTTGCGCTCTTTGGGTCCAACCGAGAATCCCGGGTCGTCTTTGTGAACGACGAAGGCGCTGATTCCACCTGCGCCCTTGGCCGGGTCGGTTACCGCCATCACGGTGTACCAGGTCGATTGGCCGGCGTTGCTGATCCAGCACTTCGTGCCGTTGAGCACCCAGTGGTTGCCATCACGCTGAGCGCGGGTCCGCATCGCCGCGGCATCACTTCCCGCCTCCCGCTCGGACAGCGCGTAGGAGACCATGGATCCCGCCGCCAACGACGGCAGCACCTGTTTACACAGCTGCTTCGAACCCGCCAGCAGCAGACCCATCGTGCCCAGCTTGTTCACCGCCGGGATTAGCGAAGACGACGCGCACACCCGCGCCACCTCCTCGATCACGATGCAGGTCGCGACCGAGTCCGCGCCCTGACCGCCGTAAGCCTCGGGGATGTGCACCGCGTGGAAACCCGCGCGCACCAGCGCAGCCTGGGCCTCCCGTGGATACCGCTCCAACTCGTCGACCTCCGCCGCGTACGGCGCGATCTCCTTCTCGGCCAGAGCCCGCACCGTCTCCCGCAGCGCCTCATGCTCCACTCCCAGCTGATACATGCCGACTCCTCCGCCCAGGCGCGTTCTGGCTGCAGACTGCGCTAATTAGGCCCCCGTCTACTGCAGTCTGCATCCAGAACGCGCCTGGGGAGTCAGTCCAGCGCGGCACGGAGGGCGGCGTCGGAGTCGAGCACCCGCTGGGCCAGCTCCTGCTGGAAGGCTGAGATTCGCTGGGCTAGTGCGGGATCGGAGGCGGCTAGGATCCGGATTGCGAGCAATCCGGCGTTGCGGGCGCCGCCGACCGAGACAGTCGCTACTGGGACACCGGCGGGCATCTGCACGATGGACAGCAGCGAGTCCAGCCCGTCGAGGTGCGCCAGCGGTACCGGCACCCCGATCACCGGCAGCACTGTCGCCGAGGCCACCATCCCGGGCAGGTGTGCCGCCCCGCCAGCCCCCGCAATGATCACCTTCAACCCCCGGCCTGCGGCGTTGCGGGCATAGTCGAGCATCCGCGCGGGAGTGCGGTGCGCGGACACCACCGACACCTCGTGGGTCACGCCGAACTCGCCGAGGGCCTGCGCGGCAGCGCGCATCACCGGCCAATCCGAGTCACTACCCATGATCACACCGACCAGACTCACGCCGTCTCCTGTTCCCGCCCGTGCACCGGGTGCCCGTCCGGCCATGCCCCGGTGGCCAGAAAAACTGCCGAAGCGATCGCCACGTTGCGTGTCGGCGTCGGCGCCTCACCAAGCACCGTGACGTGCCCGATCTTGCGCCTGGGTCGCTCCGGCTTCGCATACAGGTGCACCTTCGCCTGCGGGTAACGAGCCATCAGGTGGTGCAGTCGCTCGTCCATACCCATCATCGGCGCGATATCGGCGCCTAGCACGTTGGCCATCGCACAGGCCGGGGCGCGCGGTGCGGTGGACCCCAACGGGTAGTACAGCACCGCGCGCAGGTGCTGCTCGAACTGGGACGTCACGGCACCCTCGATGGTCCAGTGCCCGCTGTTGTGTGGCCGCATCGCCAGTTCATTAACCAGTAACTGCCCAGAAGGCGTGTCGAACAGTTCGACGGCCAGCACGCCGACCACTTCTAGCGTCGCCGCCAGTCGCAGGGCGAGCTGCTGGCCGGCTTCCGCGAGTTCGGCGTCCAGGCCGGGTGCCGGGGCGAGCACCTCCACACAGATCCCCTCCCGCTGCACCGTCTGGACCACCGGCCACACCGCGCCCTGCCCGAATGGCGAGCGGGCTACCAGCACGGCGAGTTCCCTGCGCATCGCCACGCATTGCTCGACCAGCAACGGCGTACCCGCGGCAAGCAGCTCGGCTACCACGCGCCGTGCGCCGGTGGGGGTGTTGAGCATCCACAAACCTCGCCCGTCATAGCCGCCGCGGACCGCCTTCAGCACGCAGGGCCAGCCGTGCTCGGCACCGAAGGACACCGCGTCCTGCGGATGGGTCACTTCGCGAAACGGTGGGACCGGCACACCCAGCCCGGCCAGCGTCCGGCGCATGACCAGCTTGTCCTGGGCATGGCGCAGCGCGTCCGGCCCCGGGTACACCCGGAACCCCTCGGCGACCAGTGTCCGCAGGTGCTCGGTAGGAACGTGCTCATGGTCGAAGGTGAGCACATCACAGCCCGCGGCGAACCGGCGCAGCGCGGCCAGATCATCATGCCGGCCTAGGACTACATCGGTGGCCACCAGCGCCGCCGGCTCGTCCGGACCGGCGGCCAACACGCGCAGGGACTGGCCGAGCGCCACAGCGGCCTGGTGGGTCATCCGAGCCAGCTGCCCGGCACCCACCATGCCGACGACAGGCAAACCGGTACGGAGGTCCACGAACTGGTGACCCTATCGGGAGCTTCCACGTGCCGGACCGGCCGTCGGCGTTCCCGTACTCAGCAGGAGAGTTCTTATGGCGACCTCGGACAGCACTGGGGCTCCGTGAGGAGCCTGAGAACCGCGGCTCGGGAGCGCGCCTGGTGCAGGAGCTGATGCATACGGTCCGTACACTGCGGCGGTGTCCATGGTCGACGCGGTGCTCATCCGAGTTCCGCAGCCCTACCGCGATATCGCCGTTCGGCACCGCGAGCTGGTGAAGTTCGCCCTCGTCGGGGGGATCACCTACATCGTCGATATCACGCTGTTCACGCTGCTGAAGACGACGGTGCTAGAACCTAAGCCGGTCACCGCCAAGATCGTTGCGGTGCTGGTGGCAACGATCGTGTCCTACGTACTGAACCGGGAGTGGTCCTTCCGCACCCGGGGTGGCCGGGAACGGCGTCACGAGGCGTCGTTGTTCTTCCTGGTCTGCGGCGTCGGACTGATGATCAACGCTGCGCCACTGTGGATCTCGCGATACATGCTGGACTTGCAGGTCCCAGCGGTCAGCCTGCTCGCCCAGGAGGCCGCCGACTTCGCCAGCGCCAACGTGATCGGAACACTGCTGGCGATGGTCTTCCGGTGGTGGGCCTTCCGCAGGTATGTCTTCCCCGACCAGAACGTGCGCCGCCAGGTGCCGGTCGGTTGAGTCAACGCACCACGCCGGTACCTGACCGGGTGGGCCCGGGCAGCTCCTCGCCTCGTGGTACCCGCAAGTAGACGGCGAATCTGGCCGGCCGCGCTGAACTGAGCTCGAGGCGTCCGCCGTCGGCCTCGACCAGCGCCCGCGCCAGCGCCAGCCCGACGCCGGTCGAGGACGCACCCGAGATCCCCCGGTCGAAGACGCGTGCGGCCAGGTCCTCGGGCACCCCCTCGCCGCCGTCGGTGACCTCCACCACGACCATCCGATCTGGTCCGACCCCGGTCCACCGGGCGGACAACGTGACCACCCCGGCACCGTGGCGCAGCGCGTTGTCGATCAGCACTCCGAGCGCCTCGCGCAGCCGGCCAGGGGTCACCCGGGCGACCAGTTCCTCGGCTACTCGCAGCCGCAGCGGCCGCCCGTCTGCGTCGGCTAGTGGCTTCCAGTCGGCGACCACCTCGCCGAGCAGTTCGGCCAGCTTCACCGGCTCGGCGGTAGCGGCTCGGGCCTCCTCGGTGGCCCGCAAGAGGTCATCGAGTACTGCACCGAGGCGCTCGGCTTGCTCCAGCGCCGCCTCGGCCTCCGCAGCAGTAGCGGGATCGGGGTGAGTGGCCAGTTCATCGAGTCGTAGCAGCAACGCGGTCAGCCGGCTGCGCAACTGATGTGACACGTCGCCGACGAGGTCGCGCTCCCGGGCGATGAGCTCGGCCAGCGCGGCCGCCGAACTGTCCAGCAGCTCCGCGAGCCGATCGAGCTCCGGGATGCCGTGCCTGGCCGGCGCAGGGCGGAAATCCCCCATCCCCAGCCGGGTGGCCCGGTCGGCGACGTCCTCCAGTGGCCCCGCCAACCGCTGCGCGGTGACGGTAGCGATGACTGCGCCGATCCCCACCGACAGTCCGACGAGAAGAGCGACCACCGCGACCGCTCGTAGCTGATCGCCCCGCATCCCGCCGCCGGGTACCGCCAGCCGGACGGTTCCCCGATGCTGCCCCAGCGCCAGCGACTCCACCACCGCACCGGGACCAGGGTCGGCGCCAATCACCGAATGGCCGGTCCGCGGTGAGTCCACCACCAGCTGCCCCCCGGGGGGCAGCGCTCGGGCGATCGAGCCCAGATCTCCCCATGGATTCAGCGTGGCGGCCGCACTCTGATCGTCCAGCTGGACCACTACCTGCGCCAACCGGGCCAGCAGGTTGGCTCGCGTGGAGTGTTCCACCAGGCGCCAGGAGGCGAACGCCAACGGGCCGCCCAGCACCAGTCCGGTGATCGCCACGGCGATCAGCGTGGACTGCAGGATCCTCCACCGCACGACGGAACGCTACGCCGGTTACGAGACATTTCTACAGCGCATCGAAGCGAAACCCGACCCCCCGGACGGTGGCGATCCGACTGCTACCGATCTTGCGGCGTAGCCACGACATGTGCATGTCCAACGTTTTGGTGTTCTTGAGCTCCAGGCCCTTCCACACCTCACGCAGGATCTCCTCCCGGCTGACCACCTGACCCGACCGGGACAGCAATACTCGCAGCAGCTCGAACTCCTTGTTCGCCAGGCCAACCTCAGTACCGTCGATGAGCACCCGGCGACCGGCGAGGTCCATCCGCACCCCACCCACCTCCAGCGCGTCGGGCACGCTCCGGCGCAGCAGCGCGCGCACTCTGGCGAGCAGCTCGGCCAACCGGAACGGCTTGGCGACGTAGTCGTTGGCGCCGGCGTCGAGCCCGACGACGAAGTCCTCTTCATCGGTTCGGGCGGTCAGCTTCAGCACTGGGACGTCCGGGCGAACCCGACGCAGCCGGCGGCAGACATCCAGACCATCCATCCCCGGCAGCCCGAGGTCGAGGACCAGCAGGTCGACCTCCTCGTCGTTGGCGCGGGCCAGCGCGGTGTGGCCGTCACCGACTACCAGCACCTCGTGACCCTCCCGCTGCAAGGCGCGAGACAGTGGCACGGCGATGCCGGTGTCGTCTTCGACGAGCAGCACAGTGGGCACACCATCAGACTAGGACCACCTGGCAGCCTGTGCGGCTATGACCGACCTTACGGGTGATCTTGCCTTGGCCCTGACCCTGGCCGATTCCGCGGACCGGATCACGTTGGACCGGGCGGGCGCGGCGGATCTGCGGGTCGACCGCAAACCCGACCGGACCCCGGTCACCGACGCTGACCTCGCCGTCGAGGACGCGATCCGCGCGCTGCTGCGGGTCCAGCGGCCGCGCGACGCGGTGGTGGGTGAGGAGCGCGGCGGAACGTCTGGCGATGCCGGTCGGGCCTGGCTGCTTGACCCGATCGACGGAACGAAGAATTTCCTGCGTGGTGTGCCGGTCTGGGCCACTCTGATCGCACTCGTCGAAGACGGGGCGCCGGCGGTCGGCGTGATCAGCGCGCCAGCGCTGCGACGGCGCTGGTGGGCCGCCACCGGGGCGGGTGCCCACACCCGAGACGCGAATGGGACCAGCCGGACGATCGCGGTCTCCGGTGTCGGTGACCTCGCCGATGCCTACCTGTCCACTACCGATTTGGGCAGCTGGACGGAGCACCGCAGCCGGGAGTCTTACCTCTCGCTGGTGGACGCAACGTGGGAGAGCCGCGCCTTCGGCGACTTCTGGCAGCACTGCCTGGTCGCCGAGGGAGCGATCGATCTGGCCGCAGAACCGATCGTCAACCCCTGGGATGTGGCCGCCGTCCAGGTGTTGGTGCAGCAGGCCGGTGGTCGGTTCACCGACCTCGACGGGGTCGCCCGGTACGACGGCGGCACAGCGCTGTCATCCAACGGACTGCTCCACGACGCCGCATTAACACTGCTCCAGCAGCCCTGATTGGGTACCGGTCGCTAGGTAACCTCATCGGCTCTTGCCCGCCAGGCTATCGGCAGGTAAGGATATGTGCATGCGGCGTGCTGTCCTCGAGCAGTTCTGGCCGAGCCGGCGCATGCACGCTTTCGACCAGTTCTGTAGGTAGGCCGCGCGTTGGCGCATGGCCTTTTCCGCCCCGCGCGGCCGATCCCCGGTGTCCACTTCATCCCCGCACACCAGGAGACTCTGTGTCCGTTACCGATGACCTGCTCGCCAACAACTCCCGTTACGCCGAGACCTTCTCCGGGCCGCTGCCCCTGCCGCCCGCCAAGCACGTTGCCGTCGTCGCCTGCATGGACGCGCGCCTCGACGTCTACCGCATCCTGGGCCTCAACGAGGGTGAGGCGCACGTCATCCGCAACGCAGGTGGCGTGGTCACCGACGATGAGATCCGTTCGCTTACCATCAGCCAGCGGCTGCTCGGTACTCAGGAGATCATCCTCATCCACCACACCGACTGCGGAATGCTCACCTTCACCGATGACGACTTCAAGAAGTCGATTCAGGACGAAACCGGGATCAAGCCCTCGTGGAGCGCGGAGGCCTTTCCAGATCTCGACGAGGATGTCCGGCAGTCGATCGCCCGGATCAAGGCGAGCCCGTTCGTACCGCACAAGGACCAGATCCGCGGCTTCGTCTTCGACGTCACAAAAGGCAAGCTGAACGAGGTCTTGTGAACGGGTAGCTGACCCTTCAGGAGCGTTCGCATTCAGCGGTCTCAGCGGGATTATTCGCACCTTTTTTGCCCCGCTGAGGCTGCTGAATGCGACTTGGTGGTCCTTGAAGAACCACCAACGGCATTGACGACCCGGGATGGCGAGGGCCTGCCGAGTTGGTCGGCCATCCAGAGGCTGGTCCGCACCAGCGCCTCGAGATCGACCCCGTGCTCGATACCCAGCCCGTCGAGCATCCACACCAGGTCCTCGGTGGCGAGGTTGCCGGTGGCCGACTCGGCGTAGGGGCAGCCACCCAGCCCCCCGGCCGAGGCGTCCACGCAGCTCACCCCCGCGCGCAGGGCGGCCAGGGTGTTGGACAGCGCCTGGCCGTAGGTGTCGTGGAAGTGCACCGCGAGGGCATCGGTGCCGACGCCGGCGCGGGCGAAGCCGTCGAGCAACGCGACCACGTGACCTGGAGTGGCCACCCCGATGGTGTCGCCCAGGGAGAGTTGGTCACAGCCCAGGTCGAGCAGCCTGCAGCCGACACCGACGACCTGGTCGACGGCCACAGCGCCCTCCCACGGATCGCCGAAGCACATCGAGACGTACCCGCGCACTCCGAAGCCCTTCGCCGCAGCCCGGCGCAGCACCGGCGAGAACATCGCGAACTGCGCCTCGAGGTCACGGTTGAGGTTGCGTCGCGCGAAGCTGTCCGTGGCCGAGGCGAAGATCGCGATGTCGGTGACGCCGGCCGCCAGCGCCCGATCCAGGCCCCGCTCGTTGGGTACCAACACCGGGTAGCGCACCCCGTTGCGGGGGATCAACCGCTCGAGCAGCTCGTTGGCGTCGGCGAGCTGCGGCACCCACCGCGGGTGCACGAAGCTGGTTGCCTCGATAACCCGCAACCCCGCGCTGGCCAACCGGTCCAGGAACTCGGCCTTGACCTCGACGGGAACCACCGCTGACTCGTTCTGCAGACCGTCGCGCGCCCCGACTTCCCAGATCGTCACCCGCTCAGGCAGCCCCGACGCAGGGTGCCGGTCAGGTAAGCCGACGTCCCGGGCGGTCATCACGCGGCAGGTCCCGGGTTGACCTCGTAGTACAGCAGTGAACGCACCCGCTCGACCTGCGGGATGCCATCGAACTCCAGCGGCTCATCGGAGGCCGACTCGATGATCAACGTTCCACAGCCCAGTATCCGATCGAGGAACGAAGCCCGGGACTGCACAGTGTTGATCCGGTTGGTCGGGATGTCGATGCCGCTGCGGGTCAGGATGCCCTCCCTGACCAGCACCCGCCTGGTGGTGAGCACGAAATGCGTGGTGCCCCAGCGTAGTAGCGGCACCAGGGTCAACCACAGCACGCCGATACCACCGAGCACCGCCAGCGCGCTCCATCCGTAGAGCTGCCAAGAATGCCCAGCGGTCAACGCCGCAAGGTAAGAGCCAATCCCCACGATCAACAGGAATGCCAGCACCGGCACTACCAGCATCTTCCAGTGCGGATGCTTGTGGACCACGACCTGCTCGTCGTCCAGCAGCAGGTCTTCTGGGTAGGGCAAGACTCCTCCTCGTCGCCACTGATCACGGTACCGCTGCGGGGACGACCGGACGGGCCGGTACAGTCCCCGGCGCGCAGGTCTCAGGATGACCGCACACGTTGCGGCCACGGCCGTGGAGGCGAAATACGTTGCTGCTCGACATCGCATTGACCGTACTGGTCTGGATCGGGCTCTTCGGCTTCGCCGCCTTCCTCTCAATGAAGCGTCGTCAGTTGTTGCAACGGCGGCGCCAGCGCATCGCATTGGAAGGACACCGACCCCGGCGCGGATTCCTTAACAGATCGCGTCGGGGCACGTAATGTGCTCACGCGGTCGATGGCGCACGCCATAGGAGAAAGTTGAGATCAAATGATTCACAATCCGAGTCCCGACTTCGCCCCGGGTCCCGACTTCGCTGTTGACCCGGGCCAGGCAGGCCAAGGCCTGATCGAGTGGGCCGAGCAGCTCCAACGCAAGGCCCAGACCTATCGCGGCCTGCAGGATGAGATGTCCCACCTGGTAGTGACCGAGACCTCGGCGGACGGCATGGTTCGGGTAAGTGTGGACGCCCAGGGGGTCCCGACCGAGCTGACTCTCACCGACCGGGCTCGGGCCGGAGACCCGGCCCGGTTGTCCGCGGAGTTGATGACCTGCCTGCGGCGTGCCCACAGCACCCTGGCGGCGCAGGTACAGGACCTGGTGACGGTGTCGCTCCCGGACAGCGACGATGCCGCCGCACGGATCGTCGCCAGCTACCGCGACCGCTTCCCGGACATTCCCGAGGACGCATCGGCGCGGCCCGCCCGTGCGACCCGCCGACCCGATGACGACGACGATCTCGGCCAGTCCTCCTACCTTCGCTGACCAGGAGATGCGACGCCATGGGTCACAGTTTTCACGTCGATGCCGACCAGCTCCGTGACCACGGCACCGCCGTCGACGATTTCGCCACTCGCGCCGGCACCGCCGCGGATGCCGGGCGGCAGGTCGCCGGCATGGACAATGCCTACGGGCTGTTGTGCCGGCCGATCGCCGGATTGCTTGCCGGACCGCAGCAGCGGTGCGCGGATTCGTTGGAAAAGGCCGCCCAGGCACTGC
>JAODNG010000567.1 GCA_025465385.1 Pseudonocardiales bacterium | reverse complement strand
CACGTGACACGCTGGGCCGCGTCGCGTGGGGTGAGTGTATTCGGTATTGCAGGCGAGCTGGACGGCGTGATGGGAGTACGGCGCGTCGAGCAGGACCGGATCGCGAAGCAGGTTGACCTGTTAGTCAGCCTCGGTGGCGACGGAACCATGCTGCGCTCGCTGCGGCTGGCGTACCGCCATCGGGTTCCGGTGCTGGGTGTCAACCTGGGCAAGTTCGGATTCCTCGCCGAGATCGAGGTTCCGGACCTTGACAAGGCACTGTGTTCCATTGCTGAGGACCACTTTGAGGTGGAGTCGCGGGTGGCGGTCGAAGCCGTGGTGGGCGACACCGTCCGCGTCGCCTTCAACGACGTTGCGCTGGTACGAATCCCGGGCCGTGGGCTGGCCGCCGTCGGAGTGGTCGTCGACGGCCAGCCCTTCGTGCGCTATGTCGCTGATGCCGTTGTCGTCTCGACGCCAACCGGTTCGACTGCGTACAGCTTCTCCGCTGGTGGGCCGATCGTGTCCCCCAAGGCGCAAGGGCTGCTCGTCGTTCCCGTCGCTCCGCATTCCGCCTTCAACCGTGCCTTCATGCTGGCGTGCAGCGAGTCGCTGACATTAGAACTGCTGCCGAGCAGCGGTACGCTGGCTCTGGAAGTCGACGGCGAACTCGTCCGAACCCTAGAGCCAGGGCAGCGGGTGGAACTTCTCGCTGACGTGGCGGCAGGTTCTGTGGTACGGCTCGGCGCCACGACCTTCTACCAGCGGGCGCAACGCAAGCTACGGCTCAGCGACGCCGCCGAGCTCGGCTAGCATCGGCGTTTCCTAATCCCGGTCCTCGGCGGCGAAGCGCTCAGCGGCGCCTGATCTACTTTTCCCGACCATGGTCCTTCGCGGCGACAGCGTGCTGCGATCACGGAGTAGCGCGGGTACGGCAGGCGTGGATGAGGATTAAGCAATGACCGAGGCCGATGGCTCCGCCGCACCCTTCACCAGGAGGACCGCGTGGGCGCGCAGTCTTCGGACGCCGCTGCGCAACTTTCTGCGTACTGAGTCTGGTAGCGCCGCTGTCCTGCTGGCCGCCACCCTTACGGCCCTGGCCTGGGCGAACATCGATGTGACGTCGTATGAGTCGGTGTGGCAGACGCCGCTGTCGATCCATCTCGGGGGGTCTGGCCTGTCGCAGACCCTTCGTCAGTGGGTAAACAGCGGGCTGATGACATTCTTCTTCTTCGTCATCGGGCTGGAGGCGCGCCGCGAGTTCGACATGGGCGACTTGCGCGAGCGGCGACGGGTCGTACTGCCGATCGCTGCGGGTATCGGCGGGATGCTCGTGCCAATCGCGATCTACCTGGCCGTGAACGCGGGGCGCCCGTCAGCGCACGGCTGGGGTGTCGCGATGTCGACGGACACGGCTTTCGCGCTGGGCCTGCTCGCCCTGGTCGGGCGGCGCCTGCCGGACACTGTGCGGGCCTTCCTGCTCACCGTCGCTGTCGTCGACGATGTCGTAGCGCTCGCGGTGATCGCGACGGTGTACAGCGGGCACGTCGAGTGGCGGCCGCTCGTCATCACGCTAGCGATCTTCGCGGTGATCCTGCTCGTCCGGGCCAGCAGGATCCGGCACGGCCGGATCTACGCCCTACTCGGCGTGGCCGCGTGGGCGACGCTGTTCTCCTCCGGCGTCGACCCCGTCGCCGTCGGTCTGGTGATGGGGTTGCTGACCTACGCCTACCCGCCCGTGCGCGACGACCTCGAGCGAGCCACGGGCCTGTTCCGGCTCTTCCGCGAGCAGCCGACCCCTGAGCTCGCACGCTCGGCAAGCACCGGGCTGACCGCCGCGCTGTCACCCAACGAGCGATTGCTGGAGCTCTACCACCCGTGGACCAGCTACCTGATCGTGCCGCTGTTCGCCCTGGCCAACGCCGGCATCGCGATCAGCGGCGAGTTCCTGTCCCGCGCCTACACCTCGCCGATCACTCTCGGAATCCTGATCGGCTATGTCGCTGGGAAGCCGATCGGCATCGTCGGCAGCTCATGGCTCGTCACCCGGCTGAACCGAGCCCAGCTACGTCCCCCGGTCGGCTGGGCCGCCATCGCCGGTGGTGGCGCGATCGCCGGTATCGGCTTCACCGTGTCCCTGCTGATCGCAACCCTCGCCTTTGCCGGCGTCCAGCTTCAGGAGGCCAAGCTCGGCGTGCTGTCCGCGGCGCTCTGCGCGTCCATCGCGGCCTGGGCCATCTTCGGCATCACTGCGCTGCTCCCACCACGGAGGCGAATGCGAGCCCTGCTGGGCACCGCGGAGGCCATCGTCGACCTGGCCGAGCCGGTCGATCCGGATCGCGACCACATCCGCGGTCCAGCTGAAGCATTGGTCACTGTGGTCGAGTACGGCGACTTCGAATGCCCCTACTGCGGTCAAGCAGAACCGGTCGTCCGGGAGCTGCTCGCCGACTTCGGCGACGTTCGCTACGTATGGCGCCACCTTCCCCTCACCGACGTGCACCCGCGGGCTCAATTGGCGGCCGAAGCCGCCGAGGCCGCCGCCAGCCAAGGGGCGTTTTGGCCAATGCATGACCTGCTATTGGACCGCCAGCAGGATTTGCGGCCGACCGATCTGAGCCGCTACGCAGGCAACCTCGAAATCGATGTCGAACGATTCCGCGACGACTTGCGCAGGCATACGCACGCTTCCCGAATCGCCGAAGACGTTGACTCCGCCAGCCTCAGCGGCGTGTCCGGTACACCCACTTTCTTCATCAACGGACGGCGACATTACGGCGCCTATGACATCACCTCACTCGCCGCGGCCGTCAAGACCGCCAAGGCCCGCGCGGCAATATGACTCACCCAGACACCACCCAGCGCGGGTGGCCTGCCTTCGACAGTGGACGAGATGTGGCTACTGGTGCCAGCTTCCTCGCGACTGGCATGCTCGTACGAGTGTCCTCGTAGAGCCCGCACCGACCAACGGGAGGAGGTGTGCGGGCATGTCGTTCGTGTCCCGCGGATTCGCCGGTCGGCGCCGTAAGACTCCACCCGGTCGGTTGCCGCCCGGGCAGTACGACGTCGGGGATGGGTTCCCCGTGCTGTCGGCTGGCCCGACCCCGCGCACTGCGCTGGCCAGTTGGGACTTCCAGGTCCAGGGGCAGGTCGATGGTGTGCGCCGCTGGAGTCGGACGCAGTTCCAGGGGCTGCCCCGCGAATCGGTTTCGGTCGATCTGCATTGCGTGACCAGCTGGTCGAAGTTCGACACCCGGTGGGAGGGGGTCTCGGTGGACACGTTGCTCGCAGACGTCGTCACTGCCGCGGAGTTCGCGGTCGCGTTCAGCGACGGCGGCTACACGACGAACCTGCCGCTGGCCGACCTCACCGGCGGGCAGGCCTGGGTGGTCGACACCTACGACGGTCAGCCGCTAGAGCCCGAGCACGGGGGGCCGGCACGGCTGCTCGTCCCGCACCTCTACTTCTGGAAATCCGCGAAGTGGGTCCGCGGGCTCACGTTGACTCTGGAAGACGAGCCCGGGTTCTGGGAGACATTCGGCTACCACAACTATGGCGACCCATGGCGGGAACAGCGCTACGCCGGAGACTGAGCTGGCAACGCGCCGAAGTCCTCGCCTTGCACCGCGAGACCCAGCGCACGTGTCGACTCAACCTCCGCCCCCCAGACTGGTCCGGGCACCTACCGGGCCAGCACGTCGACGTGCGCCTGACCGCTCCCGATGGCTACACCGCGCAGCGCAGCTACTCCATCGCCTCCCCGCCGGAGCGACCCGGGATCGAGCTGATCGTGGAGCGCCTGGAGGACGGGGAGGTCTCGCCGTACCTCACCGACGTCCTGCGCGCGGGTGACCTTCTCGAGCTCCGTGGCCCGGTCGGGGGCTACTTCGTCTGGCCCAGCGGCACGGACGGCCCGGTGCAGTTGATTGCCGGTGGCTCCGGCGTGGTGCCCTTCCTGTCGATGCTCGGCCATCACCGCGCCAGCGGGGGGTCGAGACCGGTGCGCCTGCTGTACTCCGCGCGAACCGTCGACGACCTCATCGGCCGGGCGGAGCTGGACCACCATCCGGCCACCACCGAGGTGACCGTGACACTCACCCGCGGGGCGCCCGTGGGCTGGGCTGGGCTGACCGGACGTGTCGACGAGGTGCTGCTGGCCGAGCACACCGTCTCACCGGAGCAGGAACCGCAGCTGCTGGTGTGCGGCCCGACCGGCTTCGTCGAAACTGTCGCTGGCGCGTTGATCGGCCTCGGTCACGACTCACGCCGGGTCAAGACCGAACGTTTCGGAGCGAGCGGAGGCCCATGATGACCGATCCCGACGAGGCAGCGGACCGGCGGCTGGACGCCAACGCGGCCGCCGGCCCGCTCGCCGAGCTGTTCACCGTGGACCTCACGGTAGCCGTGGCCACCTGCGCGGGCTGCGGGAACGACGCGCCGCTGGCCGCGCACCTGCTCTACGCCGACGCACCCGCACTGGTGGTGCGCTGCCCGAACTGCGCCGGTGTGGTGCTGCGCTATGCCAGCAGCGGGAGCACGCTGCGGCTCGACCTGACCGGGGCGAGGCTGCTCACCGTCACGCTTGCGGCGGACGGATCAGTGGGAATATCGGAGCGGCAACCCCACCGACCGCCTTGACACCATCGTGAGCGACATCGGTGACCAGCGGCACAGCGTGCTCCAGGCCGGTGATGGCCAGCACCCGGGCGACGAGGCTGTGCGGAGTCAGCTGGAGGTGCAATGAAACGCAGTGGGTGGCGGCGTGCTGGCGGGCCTGAATGAGTAACCCGACGCCCGCGCTGCTGAGGTAGTCCAAGCCCCGCAGGTCGACGGTGACCGGCCCCGGGGCGTGGAGTTGGTCGAGCAGTGGGCTTCGCAGGCTGGTGGCGGCGGCCAGGTCGAGGTCGCCGCGCAGTTCCAGGCGCCGCCCGCCGTCAGGCTGCTGGTGCACGTGCAGCTTGGCGGAGGTCGTAGGCGCGGCAGGGGTGGGGTGTACCTCCTGTACCTGGCCGGCCGGTTGCGGCGGCGCGGGGAGTAACGCGCGGAGGCGGAACCGGACCTGGGTACCAGTCGGGCCAGGGTCGATGACGACATCTGTGGCGAGCTGGCGGATGAGAGCCAGGCCCCGCCCGCGGTGGCAGTTGTTGGAGGGCTCCGGGCGCCAGCGGCCGAAGTCGCGCACCTCGACGTCGATCGCGCCGTCGCCGCGGTGGGTTAGGCGGCAGGCGAACTCGCCGGGTTCGCTGGTGCCTGCGTAAGCGTGCTCAACGGAGTTCGCGGCGGCTTCCCCGAGGGTGAGCTGCAGGTCTTCGCCGAGTGCGGCGGGCAGCGCCGCGGCGCAGGTCCAGGCGCGCACCGCGCGGCGCAGACCGGACAGCTGGGTCGGGTCGGCGGGCAGCCGCTGGTGCAGCGGCCCGGGCAGGTAGCGGGCGGCGATCAGGGCGACGTCATCGGCGGGCCCTGTGTCGGGTAGCGCACGGGCCAGCAGCCCGTCGAGCAGGGTAGTGGGCGGCTGGGCACACAACGCTGCGGCAGTGGCGGCCAGGTGGTCCAGGCCCTCGTCGATGACCTGACCGCGGCGCTCAATTAGACCATCGGTGTACAGCAGCAGGCACGCGCCGGGCTCGATGCGGGTGGTGGCCTCGGGGTAAGGCGGACGGCTTCGGATACCCAGCGGCCCGCCAGCGCCGTCGGTGAGGTACCGGATGCCTTCGGGCTCGATCAGCAGGGGCGGCGGGTGCCCGGCGCGGGCCCAGCACAGATCCCCGGTCAGCAGGTCCAGGATCATCACGGCGGCGGTGGAGGCCAGCGCACCAGGGATGCGCGCGGCCATGCGATCCAGATGCTCCAGCGCGGCTGCGGCGGAGTCCCCGTGCAGCAGCGCAGTGGCCAGCGCGGTGCGCAGCTGGCCCATCACCGCGGCCGCCTTGGCGCCTTGTCCGACGACATCGCCGACCACGATGGCGACTCGGTGCTCCTCCAAGGCCAGCACGTCGTACCAGTCACCTCCGGCCGCCACATCGGTCGCGCCGGGTAGGTACCGCGCGGCCAGCGCAAGCCGGTCGAACTTGGGGAGCTTCAGTGGCAGCAGGCTCCGTTGCAGGGTTTGGGCAACGTGGGTGCGCTCCGCGAACAGGCGGGCGTTGTCGATCGCGGTCCCCGCTCGGGCGGCGAGCTCCTCGGCGAGCAGCACGTCGTCGGGGTTCAGCGGCCTGCCCTGCTCATTGCTGAGAGAGAACGCCCCAAAGACGCGTTCCCGGGCCTGCAGGGGCATCGCCATTCCCGCACCAAACCTCACGCTGCGCAGCAGCTCGAGATGCTCATCGTTTTGCGCGACGGCGGCCAGCAGCTCGTCGGTGATCTCCGGGTAGATCTGCGCATGCCCGGTTCGGATGACTTCCGCGATGCCGACGGGATCACTCGGGCCGACGGGGAACCGCTCCAGCAACTGCCGAACAAGGCGAACCCGCTCGGGGTCGACATGCGTGAGTGCGACCGGCTCGATCCTGCCTCCCTCGCGGGTGAGATAGATGCCGCACCAGTCCGCCAGGCGCGGAACGGCCAGCTCCGCAACCTGCGTCAGGGTGCGCTCGTAGTCGAGGGACGAGGCCAGCAGGGCGGACGCCTCGGCCAGGAACGCTACCGCCGCCCGGGACACCTCGGCGGCGGCCCGAGCGTGCTCGCGTTCCTCGAACAGGCGCGCGCGGTCGAGGGCGGCACCGCAGCGGCTGGCGAGCACGAAGAAGAAGTCCTCTTCTTGTGTGGAAAACTCCCGGGGCTCAGCGAATCCCACTACGAGGCATCCGGCGGCATCGTGGTCGGCAAGCGGCACGATCGCATATGCCTCGTCGGGGACTAGTGGCGCGGTGGCGAGGACGGGATACCGGCGATCACGCTCCGCGGGCGATTCGATGAACACGGTGCGACCGGTGCGAACCGCTTCGCTGGCCGGCAGGTCTGCCGAGAGCGGGAACCGGCCCCAGTGCCCGGTGACCGCGGGGGGATATCCCACCGCGTGGGCGATAACCAGGTCATCGCCGTCGAGCAGACACAGCGATGCGCTATGCCCGCCGAGTTCGCGTACGGCTGTGCCGAGCACCACGTCGACGACGTCCTCCAGCGCCACCGCCCGAGACAGCTCCGCCGTGACGTGCTGCAGCGTGTCGAGGCGGCCGGCCGAGATCTCGGCGTCGAGCCGGGCGGCCCGCTCGGCCTCAAGCAGCCGCGCCCGTTCCGCCTCGCCCGCCCGCCGCTGCGTGACGTCCGCGCACACCCCAACCATCCGGACCGGCGCGCCCGTGTTGTCGTGCACCACGGTTCCCCGCGTCTCGATCCACCGCAGCGCCCCGTCCGGGCGATGGATCCGGTACGTCACCTCGTATGCGGCGCCGTCCTCGGTAGCTCGCCGGATCGCTGCGAGCACGGCCGGCAGATCCTCCGCGAGGATGTCGCGCTGGAATACCTCGAACGTCCCAGGGAATGTCCCGGGCTCGAGCCCATGGATCCGTTCCAGCGTGGGCGACCAGACGACCTCCCCGGACGCCAGATCCCATTCCCAGGTGCCCATCGCCCCTGCCTCGAGCGCGAGGGAGAGGTGTTCGCGGCTGCGGCGAAGTTCCACCTCGTTGCGCTTGCGGTCGACCGCCCCGGCGATGAATTGGGCAATCGAGGATGCCACGCGGACCTCGCCCTCGGCAAAGGGGTGCGGGGTGTCGTAGTAGAGCATGAACTTGCCGAGCAGGCGGCCGGCGTGAACCAGGGGGATGAACGCGAGGGCCGCGATGCGTTCGGCATCGAACACCGGACGAAGCGCAACCAGCTCCGGATCGAGCGCAACATCCGGCACCAGTATCGGCTCAGGATCCGTCGCGTCGGGAGACCAGGGACTATGCCCCTCGACGGCCATCCGGTACTTCTCGGACAGGCCGCGCCACGCTCCGAACCGGATCACGCCCTGGCGGTCGAACACCAGGATGGACGATCGCTCGACGCCGATGGCCCGCTCCAGCGCGGTGAGCGCAGCGTCATAGACGCCCTCGACGGACTCCGCTTCGCCGGCGATCTGGCAGAGATCGTGGACCGCGAGGACTGCACGGGCCCACGCCGGCTGACCCTCGACGATGTTCGCGAGCTGATCTGCCGCCATCGCTTCACCATGCTCGAGTAGGGATTAGGGAATCGCTAGTGATTCTCGCAGTAATATCGTCGCTCGCCCCTCTGCGCAACCGTCCCCGTGACGCAGCCAAAGAGTCAGCGGCTATCGGCCGCGTTGCTCGTCGAGTAGCCTGCGGACCGGCCGGCCCGGATCCGGCTCATAGCGGCAGACGGCGCCAGTCCGGACAGTGTCGCGGAGCAACCGGCCGAGCGGTGGATCCAGCTGCTCGATGGGTCAATGGCGGCGGCCACCGCCTTACGGACCGCGACGCGTGCCCGCTCACCGACCGCGCATACGGCTCAAGCAGCCGCACTGCCTCGCTGGCCAGCCGGCCGCACCGACCCCGGCACCGCTGTCCGGGCTCCACCCGAGTCGGGAGCGAGCACAGAGATCGGCGAGGATAGGCAGCCGCACACGGCATCGCTGCGGTGATCGGACTGGCACCCCCCTTGATCACTGGCGCGCATGGTGTCGCGCCGCTCCACCGCATCACCGAGGGTCGTCCCGCAGGCAAGCCGCGACCCAAAGACTGTGCCGGAGCCCCATCAGCTTAGGAGACTGGAAGGGACTGTTGAGATGTCCAGAGTTTACGTCAGTCTCATCCAATCCGATTTCGGACGGAGCCACTACGGTAATTTCGAGGCAGTCATCGTGGAAGGGGAACAACTGTGGCATTGGTCCCGGGACAACAACGATGCCCACCTACCGTGGATCCGCGGGCAACGAGTCACCGGTGACCACGACGAAGTGGCCGGACCCGGGTGCATCATCCAATCCACCCCGAGCGCAGGACAGCGCGGCAATTTCGAAGTAGTCGTACCCCTACGGCTAGCCACCGGGACCGTCGAGCTGCGCCATTTCTACCGCGACAACAACGACGCCCACCTACCGTGGATCCGCGGGCAACGAGTCACCGGTGACCACGACGAAGTGGCCGGACCCGGGTGCATCATCCAATCCACCCCCAGCGCAGGACAGCGCGGCAATTTCGAAGTAGTCGTACCCCTACTGCAAGCCAACGGTGTCGAACTATGCCACTTCTTCCGCGATAACGGCTACGATCATCTCCCCGCGGAGCTGCGTCAAAGGCTGACGATGAGCTTACACATACCGTGGCTCCGCGGGCAACGAGTCACCGGTGAACGGGACAATGTGGCCGGGCCCGGGTGCATCATCCAATCCGCATCCGGCACAGAACAGCGCGGCAGGTTCGAAGTCGTGGTGCCGCTCCATCTTTACGACGGTTCAATAGAACTCCGCCATTACTTCCAGAACAATAATGATGTCCGCGGGCGTTGGACCAAGGCTCAATTTATCACCCAATCCTGCGCGGGTCTTGGTGGCATCATCCAGTCCCGTTTCGGTTCAGCAGTTCACGGCGATTTCGAGGTCCTCGTCGATGAGCATCGTGGCTCGGTCGTTCATTACTGGCATCAGAACTCCCACGCCGAAGAAGTTTGGATTCGGACTGACCGCTTCAGCATGCTGGAGCCACATCTTCAACTCGCCCACCGTGCCCGAAAGATCGTTCAGCTAACCGGTGAATTCGACCGTGAAGGTTGGAATGGAACGGGAACACCGAGGTTTGCTTTCAATCGCACTGAGAGCACGTTCGGTATTATCGGCACAGACCTTGGCGTCTCCTTTGCCCACCAGGACCGTCTATATTTCCTATTCGGTGACACCTGGCGGGTGGGTCACAGCATTCCGAATGACGATCTTGACGCTATTGCTTTCTGTACGGACACGAACCCCGACGATGGCCTTAAGCTAACGTTTCTCCCCCGGCCGCCGCTGGTCCCCGGCATTGCCCAGGGCGCCTTCGAGGTGCCACTCGACGGGGTCAGCTGCAACGGCAGCATGTACGTCTTCTTCAGCACTGATCACCGCCCAGTGGGTATCTACACCCTGATGGGAAGATCAATACTCGCCCGGTCAGACAACAATGGGCTTGACTTCACGCTCCTTTACGAAGTATCACGCTATAAGTTTATCAATGTGTCTACAATGATCGTTGACGCGCATGAACATGGGCTCCCGGGAGACGGGCCACAGCTTATCGTATTCGGCAGCGGTCGCTACCGTTCCAGCGATGTCTACCTTGCGGTTAAGCCGGTAGCGCAGCTTGAGGAACCCGGCGGTTTCCTGTTTTATACTGGTGGCTTCAGTCAACCATGCTGGAGCCCTGACGAGGATAGTGCAGTCCCACTCTTCGGTGAGGGCTGTGTCGGCGAATTGTCGGTCCGCTGGAATCCGCTACTGGGGGCCTGGATGTGTCTTTATAACGCAGACTGGCCAGCGGATAGATCATCCGTTGGCGGGATAGTGATGCGCTGCGCAAAACGTCCTTACGGACCCTGGTCCACCGGCGACCTCGCCTTCTCAGTGAACGATGGTCTCGGAAAATTCATGCATCTGCCGAACGCTGATCACACACAGGAAGGTTTCGGCTCCGACCGCGGCTCTGACCTGGCAGGTATGTATGGACCCTACCAGATTCCGCAATATGCCCGGTCGTCCGGAAATGGAGTGCAGATCTATTTCACAATGTCCACCGCCAATCCGTATCAGGCGATGCTGATGACTGTCTCTATACCGAAATTACTCGACTAGAAACTATTCGATTCGCTCACAGAACCTGGCTGAGGGCGATCTGTGGCCGCCCGTATACGCTGGGTCTGTTCCGCCCTATGGCGCTGGTCGTGTGGTTGATCCGCAAGAGCCGACCCACGAGTTTGCCGGCGCGATCTGCTCGCCGAGTTCATGCCCACCCGGACGAGGTCGTTGGTGCGGGATCCGTCCAAATGGACGGCACGATCCGCCCCGGCTTGAGGGTCGGCGGCGCATCATCCCGCTGTACTCCGGTCAAGGTGACGTCAAGGCCGGCTCTACACACCGCTACGGTCCCGGGCTCGGCAGAACCCAATCTCGCTCCGTCGCCAATATGCGTCCGGTGCAATACCCAGCGCTTGTGGCCTACACCGAAAACCGCCGATGAGCGTAACCCGGGGAGGCGGGTCTGCGTTGTAGCGGTGCGGGCAGCACGCGCGCATCGGACTGGGTCGGTGGAAAGCAGGACATGGCATTCACAACAAGTCGACGCTCCGCCCTGATGCTGCTGATGACCCCGGGGCTGGCGTTGCTCTCCGGCCGTATGGCCCGGGCTTCTCCGAATAACCTGATCTCACCTGCACCCAGAGAAGGCCGTGCAGAAGAGCCCGCATGGGCGCATCGGGGACGGTGGGCTCCGGTCTTCGACCTGCCGAATGTAGCGATCCATACCAACGTGCTGCCGAACGGAAAGGTCCTGTTCTGGGGACGGCGGGACCAACCTGACGGCTCAATGCACGAGCACGAATGCACGCCATACCTCTGGGATCCCAGGACGGGGGAACTGACCCCGACACCCCAACCCCAGCGCGCGGACGGCACGAAGGTCAACCTGTTCTGCGCAGGGCATGCCTTTCTGCCCGACGGTCGACTGCTGGTCGTGGGCGGCCACGTCACCGACGGCGACGGGCTCGACCACGCGTGCGTCTACGACTACCGCACGAATACCTGGACGGCCCTTCCAGCCATGAACGGGCGCCGGTGGTACCCGACCGCCACAGCGCTCCCGGACGGGACTGTGCTGGTGTCATCGGGCAGCTACAAAGACGGCGGAAGCGTCATTCTCAACGATATCCCGCAAATCTGGGATGGGCACCAGTGGACACCGACCACCCGCTTCACCGGCCTCCCGCCGTATCCGCGCGTGCACATCGCTCCGAGCGGGCAGATGTTCGCATCCGGGGCGAACACCAAGACGTACACGCGCAACACCAATGCCCAGGGTGCCTGGACCCTGTTATACGGGTCGCGGGGACTTCACCAGAACGGGGAGCGGCGATACGGTCCTTCGGTAATGTACGATGCTGGGAAGATCATCTACATCGGCGGCGGCAATGACGCGACCACCGACGTCCCTACCGCCACGGCAGAGGTCCTCGATCTCTGCGCCAATCCCCCGACCTGGCGCCAGATCGCAAGCATGAACTTCCCGCGCCGCCAGCATCATGCGACGATTCTGGCGGACGGAAGCGTTCTCGTGACAGGAGGGACCAGCGGCCCCGGCTTCAATAATTTATCGGCAGGGAAGCCTGTCCACGTCGCCGAACAGTGGGATCCGGTCACGCAAGAATGGAAAAGGATGGCAGCCGAAGATATCGATCGCTGTTACCATGGGACAGCCGTGCTACTGCCGGACGCGACGGTGCTCAGCGCGGGCGGCGGGGAGTTCGCCGTTGACGGAGAGGCAAATGATCCTAGAGACAGTCACCGTAACGCGCAGATTTTCTATCCACCGTATCTGTTCCGCGGCCCCCGCCCGAAAATAGTGTCAGCCCCATCGGAAATCGCTTATGGCGACACATTTTCGCTCCATACCTGTGGACCCGACGTCGGAAAGGTCACCTGGATAC
>JAODNG010000539.1 GCA_025465385.1 Pseudonocardiales bacterium | reverse complement strand
GTTCCAGGCCGCGCCCGGAAATCGGAAAGTTCTCCACCGCTCGCTGGGTCTGCGCGCGGTACAGGGCGTCGATCGGAACCGCGACCTCTCCCATGGTGTCGCGTTCAATCCGGTACTCCTGGGTCATGCGAGTGGTAGCTGATCGAAGTCCACTGCGGCATACTTTCGCAGCTTGGTGAGCTGATGGAAGCTGTCGATCATCCGGACGGTTCCGGACTTCGAACGCATCACGATGGATTGCGTGCGGCATCCACCGGCGTGATAGGTCACCCCGCGCAGCAGCTCCCCGTCGGTGATCCCGGTCGCGCAGAAGAACACGTTGTCACCACGGACCAGGTCTTCGGTGCTGAGCACCCGGTCCAGGTCGTGCCCGGCGTCCAGCGCGGCCCGACGCTCGGCGTCGTCGCGTGGGCACAGCCGGCCCTGGATTGCTCCTCCCATGCAGCGCAGTGCGGCCGCGGTGATGATTCCCTCCGGGGTGCCGCCAATGCCGATCAGCAGATCCACTCCGGTGCCCGGGCGGGCCGCGGCGATTGCGCCGGCCACATCCCCATCGGTGATGAAGGTGATCCGGGCGCCCGCCTCCCGGACCTGGCGCACGAGCTCGTCGTGCCGCGGGCGCTCCAAAATGCACACCGTGATGTCGGAGATATCCAGCTGCTTGGCCTTGGCGACCCGCTTGATGTTCTCCGCCACCGGAGCGGAGATGTCGATGACCTCCGCCGCTTCCGGTCCGGTGGCGATCTTCTCCATGTAGAAGACCGCCGAGGGATCGAACATCGTGTTTCGCTCGGACACCGCGAGCACCGCCAGCGCATTGGGCATGCCCTTGCTCATCAGCGTAGTGCCGTCAATAGGATCGACCGCGACATCGCATTCCGGACCTTCGCCGTTGCCGACCTCCTCGCCGTTGTACAGCATCGGTGCTTCGTCTTTCTCCCCTTCACCGATCACTACAACGCCGCGCATCGACACCGAGCCGACCAACTTGCGCATGGCGTCCACCGCCGCGCCGTCGCCACCGTTCTTGTCGCCGCGGCCGACCCAGCGACCGGCGGCCATCGCCGCGGCTTCGGTGACCCGCACTAGTTCCATCGCCAGGTTGCGGTCCGGCTCCTCCTGCTTCCGATCCTCGCGCGGATTCGACAAAGTACTCATAAGCCCTCCTGGAACGGCGCGGCAGCGTCATTTGAATTGTCGACGCAAAATTGTGAAACACCACAATCCTGCCAGATCCTTACTTCGTGAGCGGTTGCGCGCCGGGCTGCTGCTGCTCACGAGCGGCGATCACCGAATCGATCCGTTCCCGGGCGCCGGCGAGGTGCCGCTCGCAGACCGCGGCGAGTTGCTCGCCGCGCTCCCAGAGCGCCAGCGAGTCCTCCAGGCTCAGCCCGCCGGCCTCCAGCCTGCGCACCACCTCGGCCAGTTCGTCTCTGGCGGCCTCGTAGCCCAGTGTTGCCGGGTCTTGGGTCGCTCGGTCTTGGGTGGCCCGGTCGTCGTCAGTCACCGCTCACCACCGCATGCAGGGCCCCGTCTGATAGCCGCACCCGCAGCCCGGTGCCCTCGGGGGCATTGGCCACCGAACGAAGCACCGCACCGTTAGCCCGTTGGACCACGGCGTATCCGCGCGCCAGGGTCGCTGCCGGCCCAAGGGTGGTCAAGCGTGCCGAGGTGTGCTCGAGTCCAAGCTGTGCCGCTCGCATCCCGCCGAGCATCGCCCGATCGGCGCGAGCCCGCAGGTCAACCACGTTCTGGCCGCGGTCCTGCAGCAGACGGCTCGGATTGGCCATCACCGGGCGACTTCGCAGTCCGTCGAGGAGCCGCCGTTCCCGGTCCACCCAGCCGTGCAGGGCACGGTGGCACCGGTTGCGCAGCTGATGCAGCGCGGCGGTCTCCTCCGCGACGTCGGGCACCACGCACTTGCCGGCGTCGGTCGGAGTCGAGCAGCGCCTGTCCGCGACGTGATCTACCAGCGGGGTGTCCGGCTCGTGCCCGATCGCCGAGACGACCGGGGTGAGGCATCGTGATACCGCTCTACACAGCGCCTCGTCGGAGAACGGCAACAGGTCCTCCACGCTGCCGCCGCCTCGGGCCAGCACGATGACGTCCACCGCGGGGTCAGCGTCGAGCACAGTGAGTGCCTCGATGATCTGACCCACCGCCAGCGGACCCTGCACCGCGACGTTGCGGACCCGAAACTGCACCGCGGGCCAGCGGGCTGCGGCGTTGCTGAGCACATCGCGCTCAGCGGCACTGGCCCGACCGGTCACCAGCCCGACGCAGCCGGGTAACAACGGCAGCCGTCGCTTGCGTCGGTGATCGAACAGACCTTCGGCATCCAAGAGCCGTCGGAGCCGCTCGATGCGCGCCAGCAACTCGCCGATGCCAACTGCGCGGATCTCATCGACGCGCAGGCTCAGCGTCCCCCGGCTGAGGTGCAAAGACGGCTTGCCGTGCACCACGACCCGGCAGCCATCCGCCAGCGGTGGTTGCCGGTCGCGCACGAGCCCGACCGCGCAAGTCAGGGTCATTGACACGTCGGCAACCGGATCGCGCAAGGTGAGAAACGCAGTACCGGTGCCAGGCTTGGCGCTGACTTGAGTGATCTGCCCCTCCACCCAGACTGCGCCCAACCGATCGATCCACCCCGCGATCTTGCGAGCG
>JAODNG010000530.1 GCA_025465385.1 Pseudonocardiales bacterium | reverse complement strand
CTGTAAATCCGTCGGCTGATGCCTTCCAAGGTTCGAATCCTTGACCCGCCACCCAGTGAGAACCGGTCTTGGCCAGCATGAACACGGTCAAGGGCTGATGTTCGTCGTGTCCGGTGTTGTCCGACCGTGCTCGGCTGTTAACGGGTGGTCGCGCCCTATACGCGCCCTGGTGCCCGGGTCGCTCGGGGCAAGCCCCGGCTGACGGGTGGGTGTGAGGCGCTAGGTGCTCGCCCTGGGCGGTTCTGAACCATCCACGGCCTCTTCTTACGTCCTGAACGCGGATAACCGTGCATCCGCTTGCCTGGGACGTCACTCGTCACTGCGTGCCGCTGACCGGCGGCTACATGCTCGTGAGGGATCGACCGTGCGAACTCGTCGCGCTGCTTTTGCTGACGGTTGGCGGACCATGATCAGTTCAAGGCCACAGACGCCCCCGAACCGCTGCACCGTGCCTAGCACTGAACTTTATCCGCGCCACGGGTGGAGTCGGGATACCCTTTTGATCATGCGTGCCCCTGTCACCGCTGCGGTTCGCATCGTGGCCTGCTGCGCCGCAGCGCTAGCGTTGGTGGGCTGTGGTGCGGGCCAGATCACCCAGACCGATAGCCAGGTTGCCGCCGTCGACGGGACCTACGGCAACGTCGGAAACAGCATCGCGCTCCGCAACGTGCTGATTCCCTACCCGCCCAACCAGACGGGTACCTACCCCATCGGGGCAGCCGTGCCGGTGTTGTTCACCATCATCAACCAGGGTGACAGCGCCGACGAACTGGTCGGGGTGGACAGCCCAGCAGCCAACCAGGTAGTGGTAGAGGGCACCACGCAGATCCCCCCGGGTACGACCGTCACCAGCACTACCGGTTTCGCCCCAATCGGTACTCAGCCCACCAGCCCGCTGGTTGTCGGGCAACTGCGCGTCGTGCTTACCACCAACCAGGTGCTGGCCGCTGGGCTGGATATCCCGGTGACATTCCAGTTTGCGCACGCGGGCAAGCTGACCTTGTCGGTGCCCATGGGAGACCTCTTGGAATCGGCAGGCTAGGTCGTCGGCAACGGTGGCTCGATGAGCACCGAGAAAGTGAGCTTTCGGGCTGGTTTGTCAGCTTGCCTGCACACGCTGATATGCGAGAACTCCAGGGAGATGCCCCGGGCGGCGCGTCGAGCTTCTCACCGCCGAGTTGTTCGATCCAGTTGACGTAGCGGTGGCAGGATCATGCCTCTGAGCTGCTCTTGAGTGGGGGGAGCCGGGGACGGGAATCGAACGCGGCATCGCCAGTTTGGAAGATCGGCCGACGATCAAGAAGCTGACGTGCGCGAATGCGGACCTGGGGATATGGGCGAGTAAGGGCCGTAGGTGACCGCTGTTGACCCCGGCGACCCTGATTACGGGTACGCGGGGGGCACGCGCCCTCGTCCGGGATATGAGGTCTCAGTGCCCGGCGGCGGAGGCGGACGCTGCGGTCAACTGGTGTGCGCGATACAGGTAAGGAGGGCTGGCCGGGGTCATCAAGGGCTGGGTGGCGGTCGCGTAGTGAGAGTTCCGTGGGGCAGGGAGGGGCTAGGGGTCCCACCCGCGCGGGTTCCACCTGTGCCGCCGGTGCAACGGGGAGACATTGGACCGTCGAGGGACGGAGGAGTAGACCGCGCTTTGCGCACATGCTGCGCCGACTGTCGGGCGTAGTTAGGTGCGCGGTTAGTGATTGACACTGCTCCGTTCGGGTTGTAGGGATGCGCCCGATGCCACTAAGCCTTACCTTATTAACAGCACGTGCAAGTACATCTGCAAGTACACACCGACGTAGCTTCGTGGAACATCCAGGGCGGGGGTTAGCCGCGGCAACCAGGGTTCTGCGAGCCGAGTTGACGGAGGCCATGAGCTAGGCCAAGCCCGATCCGCACCGCGGGCACATATGTCGCACATAGCCTGCACCGCTGCCCGCTCACCAGAGAGGAAAGCGCATGCTGAAATTCGCTCAACTTCGGAGCAAGGCCGAAATCTTTGCCGAGATCACGCGCAACTACCCAGTGGCCGGTGACATGCGCGGCGGTTGGGAGATCGAAAAATTCGACTTCAAACCGCCCAGCGATAGCTGGATGGCAGCCTTCAAGCCGCTGGCAACCTTCGAGTTGGAACTAAAGAGAATACCGCAGTTTGACAAATTCGATATTTGGATCTCCGGAACGACTCCGAAAGGCGATACGAAGACAGCTAAGGTGGGAAGCATTGCAAACAGGTGGAAATTAGACAGTGCTAGCTAGAGCGCCTGGCGTCCCGTCGGCAACCCAACACGCGCTGCCCCGTGGGCAACCTCCCTCTCCAACTGGTGTCTAGCTCGGTCAGGGCATGAACCTGCGATCTAGCGATTTATCAGAAGCCACTCCGGACGGTGCCGGCTATTATGGAACACCTCGTTTGTAATCAATTTTTCACTACTGGCCACAGCCGTTCCGTGATTGCTACCTGGGCGAGAGCGCGGTGCTCAGTAAGCGGGTGATGGACATGGACGACCGATCCGACATAACCCAGAATCTGGCTGGGCCACAAACGCAGCGTAGACAACGTGGTCTACGCATGGATAGCCTGCCGCCGGCGCCCCTTCGGGATGGTCCAACCGCGACGACCCCTTAACCCCTAGGACGTAGGAGTAGGCGTCTGTGCTTGCCCGTGGAGGTGCCAGTGCCGTGCCGGCGACGAGTCGACGTGCGGGTCGTCTGCTCGCGTGCAGGGCGTGTGGTCCCCACGTGGTCCCCAACCCCATGGCCAAGCTTGCGATACAGCTTCCACGCGGGCGCTCACAGGTGATCACCGTCAGCGAGCCATCAGCGTCAGCCGCGCAAAGGTCCGGGCGGCTCGACCACACGGGTGCATCGCCGTAGGAGTCGGTCACCTGCATCAGTTGCATCACGGATGCGCGTTGGCGACCGCTGTTGACCGACGGCAGCACGTGATCGATGCTATATACGGTGCGTCACACCATGACTACCCAGCGCATTACGCCCTTCGCATGCTCTGACCGGCGCGAGTAGCGGCACAGCGCGGTGACGCGTAATCACTCAGAGGGGAAGAAGATGCTCACTCACCGAGCTGGAGCCGGGGCCGCCCTAGCGGTTCTGATCGCGGCGGTCCCAGTATGGATGGCGCCGCCGGGGACGGCCCAAACGGCGCCGCGGGCTAACGCAAGCCCGGTCGCCGCGCTCACCGGCACCCAATCAATCAATGAGACCGAGGCGCGTTATCAGGTGAGGGGCACCGACCTGGGCATCATGTGGACCGACGAACGAGGGCAGATCCTGGTCGCCTTCGGCGACACCTTCGGCACCGGATGGAACGGCTTTAACAGCGGACCCGCCGATCCCGCCACGATCGATTGGCGGTCAAACACGCTAGCCCGCAGCAACGACCACAACCCGGCCAACGGGATGTCCTTTGATTTCGTCACAGACCGTCCCGGCCACGCCAAGGAGCTGCTGCCTTCGCTCAAGCAGGACGGCGTCGAACAAACCAAGATCCCCACCGGCGGGGTCAACGTCGGCGGCCGCGACTACCTGGCCTACATGTCGGTCCGCAAGTTCACCCAACCCGCGCATTGGATCACCAACTACAGTGGCGTCGCATACTCCGACGATGGCGGGCAGACCTGGAAGGACGCCCCCACCGCGCTCCGGCTGAACACCCCGGCCCTCGACGATAAATTCCAGATGATCGCCTACGCCCACCGCGACGGCTTCGTCTACGCGTTTGGCACACCCAACGGCCGTTTCGGCGATGGTTATGTCGCCCGAGTGCCCGAGCAGCAGCTGCTCAACACGTCTGCCTACGAGTACTGGAGCGGGAAAAGTTGGCAGCGAGGCAGCAGCGCCATCGCGGCCCCGATCGTGGCTGGACCCGTCGGGGAGCTGTCAGTCCGCTACGACCCAACCCTCAAAAGCTGGGAAATGATGACCATCACAACCTGGGAAACGGGAACCGTGGAGAAGGTGCGCGGCGCGATCGTGCTCCGGCTGGCCCCGCAACCAACCGGACCGTGGGGCGCGCCGATAACGGTGGCAACGTATAAGGAGTATCCGACCCTCTACGGCGGTTTCCTGCACCCGGACTCGAAGGGACCCGACGTCTACTTCACGATGACCCAATACGACCGCTACAACGTCTCGCTGATGCACACCAAACTGCCGGCCAACGCAATGAATAGCGCACAGGCGCCTTGATACTTCCCAGGCTTCGCGATCGCACGGTGGCGAAGAGGGGCCAGTGGCGGTCGACCTCGGTGCCTGTACATCGCATCGACGCTCGGTGTCGAAGTGGAGCGGTGGCGGGTGCATGATCTACGGTTTCGGCTGCGGCGTTCGACGGCTGGTGCCCCGCGATGAGGTGGGTCGGGCGGTCGATCATGGGCCGATTGGGGGACTATCCTCCGCTGCGCGGATGCTCCCCGGCAGGGTTCGAACCTGCGGCCTAGCGATTCTTAGACGCCAGGTGACATTCATCGCGGCCGACCCGTCGACTCGGCCGTTGCGAACCACGACCAGGTCGCAACCTGATCAGTCGTGGCCGCCGGCGGCCGGGCGAAGGCTTGTGGAGGCGGTGTGGAGGCTCTGTGGATAGGTGTCGGCGGCAGATACTCGACACTCACGCGAGGTAACCAACAACCGGTTTCGTTTTCTGTTCTTGCAGCCGCGCTGACCGATGAGCTGGCTCGTCCGAGTCAGCATCGGCACGAATGGGTTATCTTGGCCGACGTCACCGATACCGGGCGAGGTTCACCGGGTCCTCCCCGGCCGGGCACGCCGCTGATGTGCGAGGACGGCCGAAACCCGAGCGGTGGGCCCGCTGCACCATCGCCAACAGCCACACCCCGCTCACCGATCGACTGGAATGCCGTCGGCCGGGCGATGGCAGCCCACTGAGGACCGAGGAAGGCGATGTTCACACGGCTGAAATGGAAACTCCATACGTAAATAAGTCATTGAAAGTCTTCGGTGCTTCGCGTGACTGATGGGAGCGCTAAGATCTGGCCAGTAGTGGAGCGGCGAGACGGGGCCTCCCTGGACGGACCCTGCGCGATCGGCGCACCCCGCAAATATGCCGAAGCCTGATGGCCCCTCGATCCCTAGCTTCGGCAGATGGTGTGTGGTCAGGCGGAGGGAAGCGCCCATATGCACCGTTGTGATGGTGGATGCTGCGTGCAGGGTTGCCGTTGGGGGATCGTTGCTATACGACTGCTACACGGTCGATCGCTGACCTCCCGTTATTTGCCGTATGGACACTGTTTGCAACAGCGCAGGCGTGGAGGGCGTCGGTCACGTTGTGGTGCAAGTCAAAGGTTGCTTCTAGCGTAGCGACGTGCAGTTCAGGGATGGCTTGGGAATTAGGGTCGACTACGACTGCTATGAGACCGCCGCCACTAATGTTATGCGCATAACAAGCTTCGAGAAGAGTGTATAGACCGGCCGCATCAACATCCATAGATATAATAGTGGAGAGGTCGATTACCAGGTGGGCGTTGTCGTCGCGCTGTGCCTCGACGAGTGCCTCTCTCAGGACCGGCGTTGTGCCCATATTTAACGTGCCAGTTACGGTGCACACTGTCGTGTTGAGCTGAGGCCGACTCAGCACCGCTGTGGTGGTCAGCGCCCTAGCATGGCATGGCGATGTTTCACAAGACCACTTCTCGCCAATCACGGTCTAGCTCCCCCCGAAGAAGCGCGTGGCCGCAGACTGTACACGCATCGCCACTGAGCGTGACGGCGCAACCTCGTTGCTACAGAGTGTACACAAACATGCAATATCGCACAGCGTGCAATCTCGCTACACGTGCAAACACGCGAGCAGCGTACAGCCGCCCGGTTTGGGCTTATTTGAGTCCGCTAGGTGTTACGCGGGTGTTCGCATGGTTGTTGCCGCTCTCGGCTCGAGATCGCTGAGATCGATCGGGGACACCATCACGAGGCGCTGTAATGGGCGGAGCGGGAGCTGGAGAAGGCCATGCTGGTTACTGCCGCGATCAAGAAGGGGGCAACGTCCTGGAACCGGTGGACTGAATCCGCGTTTTCCCCGAGTGAGTGAGGTGAATGGGAGTGCGCGAGCTGTGGGCTGCGCTGGTCGCGCGACGCCGGGCGCGTCCGGGCGCCTATCCCGCCGGCTCGATCTCCAGCGGAAGCGCGACGACGAGCAGCGTCCCGGTGCCGGGCGGGCTCTCGATCCTGATCATCCCGCCGAGGGCCTCGACGCGATCGTGCAAGCCGACGAGTCCCGAGCCCTGGCCGGAATCCGCTCCGCCGACGCCGTCGTCGCGGATCGACAGCAGCAGGACGCCGTCGCGCGGCGCGAGCGAAACGTCGATCCGTGACGCCTGCGCATGCTTCGTCGCGTTGGCCAGGGCCTCCGACGCAACGAAGTACGCCGCGGCCTCGATCGGCTCAGCGAGCCGTCTCTTCGTCGTGACGTCGAGCGCGACGGGAATCGTCGAGCGCCGCGCGAGCGCCCGCAAAGCCGGGCCGAGACCGCCCTCGGACAGGATCGACGGATGGATACCGCGCGACATCTCGCGCAGCTCGTCGAGCGCAGAGGCGAGCTCGCATTCGACCCGCGACAGCTCTGCGATGAGTACCTCCCCGGTGGGGGCTGCTTCCCTGACGGCTGCCAGCTGGAGCATGAGCGTCACCAGCCGCTGCTGCGTGCCGTCATGGAGGTCTCGCTCGATCCGGCGGCGAGCCTCGTCCGACGCCGCGACGATCCGCCTGCGCGAGGCGGCGAGCTCGGACTT
>JAODNG010000327.1 GCA_025465385.1 Pseudonocardiales bacterium | reverse complement strand
GCCCCGCCCCGGTTCGGCAGCACCATCAGCCAACCCAGCCCACCACAACCGACCCCGGTGCCCAACCCGACGCCACCGCCACCGGCCAGCACCTCCACACCGGTCGGTGCTGTCACCCTGCGCGACGGCTCCACACTGCCTCCGCCCAACGACCAACCCGTCCATTAACCCGATACCCCGCCTCGTCTGCCCGCCCGTCACAAGGCGGTTGGCAGAGTCCTGATCTCTAGTGATCTTGTGCCGCAGAGGGAGCATCCAAGACGTCGGCGGGCTGCCGCTGGGAGTCGGCATGGCGGAGTCTGGCGATCGCGACATGGTAGGTCAGGGTGCCGTCAGCAGCTGCAAACCAGGGCATAGTCATGCAGGGTGAGTCGCCGGATGCAACGTCCTCTTCTGCGAAGCGCGTGTATGTGCGCGCATGCCGCTGACCACACCGCTGCAGCACGATCAGCGGTGACGGGCACGGGCATCTCGAAAGGCGCATCTGGCCCTGCTACAGGGTCAAACACGCCGATACGCTCAACACGGAAGCGTGTATCCGCTGGTCAGCGGGTCGCAGTTCTGTTGGGCGCCCCCGGCAGGACTCGAACCTGCGGCCTAGCGATTAGAAGTCGCTTGCTCTATCCGGCTGAGCTACGGGGGCCGGGCGCCGGTGGGCGTCAGTGAGCAGCCTAGCGACGACCGGCCGCCTACCCGCGCTTAGCTCGTCGACGCATCCAGCCGGCTCAACGGGGCAGATGGCCGCCAGATGAGTCGGGCCACGCCATAGCACGAAACCCCGACAATCATGGGTATCGATCAGATGAGCCGAGCCGGTTGTGCACAGCCTCCCTGGTCATCCACATGCCGATCATGGTCGGTTACCGAACGTACCGCTGGTCGCGAACCCTGGGTGACGCCGGTCGAGGGGCCGGCATCCCGCCGCGGAGGGCGGGATAGCAGCGCAGGAGGGTATGTGATCATGAGAGAGACACCGGTAACTGTGGTCGGAACGCTGGTCAGTGACATGCGCCCGCGCCGGGTTGGTCCTGACGCGGCGCTCGTACTCAATTTTCGGGTCGCTTGCAACGAGCGTCGGTTCGACAAGGCTTCCGAGTCCTGGGTGGACGGCGAAAGCTTGTATCTGTCGGTGAGCTGTTGGCGCAGGCTTGCCGAGAACGCTGCCTCCTTAGTCAAGGGCGACCCGGTGATCGTCAGGGGGAAGCTGCGCACCCGGGAGTGGACCACCGAGCAGGGCGAGCGCCGATCGGTCGTCGAGCTGGAGGCCAACTCGATCGGGCCGGACTTGGCTCGCTGCGCCGTCACGGTACGCAAGCAGCGTCCTGCGGAGCCGTCGCTTTCGGTGAACGTGGATGCCGAGGCATCACCTCCGGAGGATCCGTCAGACCTGCTCGTCCCCACCGATTCACCGTACGGGGCGACCGTGTCCGACTTCGCGGAAGCGGCCGGCCCGCTGGTGCCCGTACCCGCTTGAGCAACGAACGGGGTCGGGCGGCGGTCGGCCGCGCTGCCCGGCCCCGGCGGCGACCTCTACGATCGCGGCCGTGGCGGAGTTCATCTACACCATGAAACAGGTGCGTAAGGCGCACGGCGACAAGGTCGTCCTCGACGGTGTCACCCTCGCTTTCTATCCCGGCGCGAAGATCGGCGTTGTCGGACCCAACGGAGCCGGCAAGTCCAGCGTGCTCAAAATCATGGCTGGACTCGACCAACCGAACAACGGTGAGGCGTTCCTGGCGCCGGGCGCCACGGTAGGCATCTTGGAGCAAGAGCCGGCGCTAGACGAGGACAAGACCGTCTTGGGCAACGTCCAGGAGGGTCTCGGTGAGATCAAGACCAAGCTGGATCGGTTTAACGAGATCGCCGAGTTGATGGCCACCGACTACTCCGACGAGCTCATGGAGGAGATGGGGCGGCTGCAAGAGCAGCTCGACCACGCCGACGCGTGGGATCTCGACTCGCAGCTCGATCAAGCTATGGACGCTCTGCGGTGCCCGCCGCCCGACGAGGCGGTGAGCCACCTGTCGGGCGGAGAGCGGCGTCGGGTGGCCCTATGCAGGCTGCTGCTGTCCAAGCCTGATCTGTTGCTCCTCGATGAACCCACCAACCACCTGGACGCGGAGAGCGTGTTGTGGTTGGAGCAGTTCCTGGCGAGTTACCCAGGTGCGGTGCTAGCTGTCACCCACGACCGGTACTTCCTGGACAACGTTGCTCAGTGGATCCTCGAGCTCGATCGCGGTCGGGCCTACCCGTACGAGGGCAACTACTCAACCTACCTGGAGAAGAAGGCCGATCGGCTCGCGGTCGCGGGCCGGAAGGACCAGAAGCTGCAGAAGCGCCTGCGCGATGAGCTCGCCTGGGTGCGATCGGGGGCAAAAGCTCGGCAGGCCAAATCCCGAGCCCGACTGCAGCGTTATGAGGAGATGGCAGTCGAAGCCGAGCGCAGTCGCAAGCTGGACTTCGAGGAGATCCAGATCCCAGCGGGACCGAGGCTGGGCAACGTAGTTGTGGAGGTGTCGCACCTGGACAAGGGCTTCGATCAACGCCTCCTCATCAAGGATCTGTCCTTCACCTTGCCCCGCAACGGCATCGTGGGCGTGATCGGTCCCAACGGCGTCGGCAAGACCACGCTGTTCAAGACCATTGTCGGTTTGGAGAACCCCGACTCCGGCATGGTCAGGGTTGGCGAGACAGTGAAGCTGTCCTACGTCGATCAGGAGCGGGCGGGCATCGACCCGAACAAGACGGTCTTCGAGGCGGTCTCCGACGGTCTCGACTACATCCAGGTCGGTAATACCGAGATGCCGTCCCGGGCGTATGTCGGCGCCTTTGGGTTCAAGGGACCTGACCAGCAGAAACCGGCCCGGGTGCTGTCCGGCGGCGAACGCAACCGGCTCAACCTTGCGTTGACTCTCAAGCAGGGGGGCAATCTGATCCTGCTAGACGAGCCAACCAACGACCTGGATGTCGAGACGCTGAGTTCGCTGGAGAACGCGTTAGAAAACTTTCCCGGCTGTGCGGTAGTGATCTCCCACGACCGATGGTTCCTAGACCGAGTGGTGACCCACATCCTCAGCTGGGAGGGAACAGACGAAAATCCCGCATCCTGGTTCTGGTTCGAAGGCAACTTCGAGGCTTACGAGCAACACAAGATCGACCGGCTCGGAGCGGAGGCAGCACGACCACATCGTGTGACGTACCGCAGACTGACCCGAAATTGATCGGGCATAGGGCGTCCGGTGATCGGGAACGTCGATGGGGGTGGGAGGTGAGCAGCACGGCGCGCGAAGGGATCCGGACCGGCATGGCGCCCAACGGAGGCGAGGCCGCATCGCTGGTGGAGTCGGCAATGCTCTTACGCTGGCGCGCGCCAGAGCTCGCGCTGCTGTTGGCCGATCGGGCGGTGACCGCCGGGCAGGACGACAAGCTGGCCGTTATGCAGGCAGACCACCTCGCGGTTTTCGCGCTCAACCGTCTCGGTCGGCACGGGGAAGCGGCTCATCGGCTGTTCCCGGCGATTCGAGACGCCGAGACTCCGCCGGGGCTGCGGCACGAACTGCACGTGGAGCTTGCGCACTGCGCGGTCGCGCTAGGTGAATCCGCTACCGCGCTCGGTGCGGTGCGAGCGGTGCTGGCCGCGGGCGATGATGTCGCTCCAGTGCTCAGGGCGGGTGCGCTCGTCGCCGTGGCCGAGGCCTCGGCCGCGCTCGACCGAGATGATCTGGCTACCTCCGCCCTCGACGAGGCTGACGAGCTCTACCGTGAGGACACAAGTCTCGACCACGACACCGCTCTGCTGTTGCGGGCTGCAGTCCGGGCGGTGGACGCGACGCGTCACCGCCGCCGCGAGGCGGGCGCGGTGGCCGAGGCGAAAGCTAGGGAAGGCCGCGACTTGTTGGCGGGTCTGGCCGATCCTGAGCATGATAGCGGCGAGGTAAGCGCGCGGTTGATGCTCGAGATGGCGCTCGCGCTGCTAGATCGTGGTGCCGGCGACGCCGCCATGCAGGAAGTACGGCCATTGTTGCGCCGTCCGGTGCGCGCCGCTGCGGCCGCGGCGGTCGGCCGGTTGCGCTTGGCGTTGGCCACTCGGGTGCACCTCGCAGAAGGTCGCCATGAGCCGGCGCTGACCCTGCTCGCCGACGCGGTTGAGGGTGCTCAGCGATATGGGGTGGACGTCGTCCTCGCGGAGTGCCTTGAGGGTTTGTCGCACGTGCACGAGGCTCGCGGCGAGTTCGCTGACGCTCTGCATTGCGTGCGTGCCGCCCGGGCAGCGGAAGGCCGACACCGCCGCGATGTGGAAACCGCGCGTTGCACGCTGCTGGAGAACTGCGGATCTGCCCGCCGTGAGGAAGCGCGCCTGATCGGCCAGGTAGCTGCGCTTCTCGGCGATGCCACGACGGGGTGTGCCGCCGGATCAGACGCGGAGTCCAGCCCGCTGAGCGTCGAGGTCGGCGTCGGCAATGCCGCGCAGCAGACCGAGCCAAACACTCTTGAGACGGAGATCGCGCAAGCTGACACCGCTGAGGCGGAGGCGCTTGAGGCGGAGATCCCGCAAGCGGAGATCGCGCAGGCGGAGATCGCGCAGGCGGAGATCGCGCAGGCGGAGATCGCGCAGGCGGAGATCGCGCAGGCGGAGATCGCGCAGGCGGAGGCTTCGGAGAAGGTCGCCGACGAGGAGGTCGCTGAGGAGGAGGTCACCGCCGAGGAGGAGGTGGCTGAGGAGGAGGTCGCTGAGGCAGAGGTCGCCGCTGAGGAGGAGGTCGCTGAGGAGAAGGTTCTTGGGCAGGTCGCCGAGCCGGAGATCGCTCAATCGGCCCCCGCTACGCCGACGTCGCCGGTTTCGAATGGTCCCGCGGTCGCATCGCCGGTCGCCGAGGATCCGAGCTCGGTATCTCCAGACACCGCGGCCGCCGAGTCGTCGAGTGAGATCGATTCATGGCAGGCCGGGGCGCGGCACCGCCGCGGTGCTGGCACCCTGGTATCGGTAAGCGATCTGCTGCCCGCGTCGGCGTTGTCGGCAGGCCGGTCCGGCCGGCGTCGCGCGGAGGACCGTGCCGCCAAGACGTCCACGGTTGGGATGGGTCAGATCGGCGACGCTGACCCAGAATCGACCGGCGCGAGCGATCGATGGGCTGCAGGCCAATCGGATGAACCACCCGTTCCAGTCGTGATCTACCCGTTGCCGCACCAGCCCCCATCGGAGTCGTCGGCCACGTTAGAGCATGAGGCCACCGACGACGACCCGTCCGAAGAACCCGAAAATGCTGCGCAGACACGGCGGGAGTTGTCGGTTACTGGGCCGCCG
>JAODNG010000514.1 GCA_025465385.1 Pseudonocardiales bacterium | reverse complement strand
GTATCCCGGCGTCTTCGACCAGATACCTGACGACCCGGACAAGGAAACCGCGGTCGGCGCGCGCGGCGTCGAGCAGGTCGGGAAAGGTCGTCAGGACCTGCTGGCCGACCTCACGATCTATCGGATAGTTATCCCTGCCGCCGAGCATGTAGTCCCAGAACCTGGCTGGTTGCGGAATTGTGGTATCAATGCCTGGAGGGGGTGTCCGTCCGGCCCCGGACGAGCTGTCCGTCACGAGTCGTCTCCTACCGTGCGCGCCGATTCCCGATCTGAGGCAACTGTAGCTTCCGGACGCTGCATCGAGCACTCTTCCGAACTGATGATCACGTTCGCGGTCACCAGGACTACTCACAGTGATGTCGCCTTTTTGCTTGAGGCGGGATTGTGTGGTTCTTGGCGTCCAGTGCGGTCCGGTCACCTGACGAGTGATCGTTTGGACACTTTATGGTCACAAAACGCAGCCAAATAACCGAAGATGACCGCAGACGACTCGCGTTTGCGATTGCGAAAGCCACAGGTGATCGGTGCTATCGACGAATAACCACAACTACTGTCCGAGAATCCTTGGTCTCGCGGGTCGCCGCTCTCCTCGATCGGAGATCGTCCACATCGCTCCGGCGGGGACCCACGCCGGTCCGTACGCATTATCAGGCAGGCGTAACGTTCTCCGCCTGTGGACCCTTGGGGCCCTGGGTGATGTCGAAATTGACTTGTTGGTTCTCTTCTAAACTTCTGAAACCGGCTGCGTTGATCGCCGAGTAGTGCACGAACACGTCCGGACCGCCGCCGTCCTGCGCAATGAATCCGAAACCCTTCTCCGCATTAAACCACTTGACAGTACCCGTAGCCATTGTGCCGACCTCCTGCGTTGTTCAGCCGAACGCCCACCAGGGACATCTCAGCATCTAAGACAAGATCCTCAACTACTGACCGAGCCTATCAACCTCAACGCCGGTCGTCCCACACCAGACCGAAGGCCCACGGTCGCAGAACCAGTAGCACGACATCGACCAGTTCGGCATGTCCAGGTTCGGGACCCAGCCGGACGATCAAACAAGACCGAGGGGGTCCACGGACGCAGCTGATCTCCCCCGCCAACCGTGGAGATTGTCAGCTCGTCCGCACGTCGAGTGCGCCCTTCAACTGCCCTGCAGATGGCTCCCTGCCGCGCTCCGAGACAAGCTTGCCGACGCGACGAGGTACCACTTCCGACCCGCCCGTCTTGGGCTCAGGCCGACATCCAGCGTGCTGTGGACGTGGACCGGATGGCGACGCAGAACCAAGATCAGGCCGTGTCCAGGCCGTCAGGCATCAAGTCGCGTCAGGACACAACGGGACACAACGAGAAATAAACCAGCAGGCCAGAGCAGGTCACCCTCCGACCACTGCAGGTCCGCCTGCCAGGCTAGGAGAAGTCGGGCTTCTCGTGCCGGGTTCGCTTGAGCTCGAAGAAGTGGGGGTAGCTCGCCAACAGCAGCGTGCCGTCGAAAATCTTCCCGGCCTCCTCGCCACGCGGAATCCGGGACAGCACCGGCCCGAAGAAGCCCACCCCGTCCACATGAATCGTCGGGGTCCCGACATCCAGCCCGACCGGAGCCATGCCTGCCTCGTGGCTAGCCCGAAGTTCCTCGTCGTACTCGGTGCTGTGCGCAGCCGCTGCCAGCTCGGCGGGCAGGCCTACCTCGTCCAACGCGGCCGCGATCACCGCGTCGAGATCCTTGTTGCCCTCGTTATGGATTCGCGTGCCCATGGCGGTGTAGAGCGGCTCGAGCACCTTCTCCCCGTGGTCGCGAGCGGCGGCGATGCACACCCGGACCGGCCCCCAGGCCTGGTCCATCGATTTCCGGTAATCCTCGCCGAGCTCGCGGTCCGCATTGAGCACCGACAGGCTCATCACCCGGAAGTGCACGTCGATGTCCCGCACCGTAGACACCTCCAGGATCCACCGCGACGTTATCCACGCCCACGGGCACCGCGGATCGAAGTAGACATCAACGCGCGCCGGGCGGCGCTCGATGGAAACCTCGCTGTTGTGGCCCGCCGTCACCGTCATCACACTCTCCGTTCCTCGATGCGTTGTACAACCCGTCCGGGTGGTCACGTCTTCCCCGGGCCTTACTGACCTGCGGGCCGACCTCCACCCGTGATTGGATCCCAAGGAATCCCATCCGACATCCGAGGTGATCCGTGTCCGTTCCCAACCTCACCCAGGAGCAGGCCGTCGAGCGCGCCGCGCTGCTCGACGTCGACTCCTACACCGTCGACCTCGATCTCACCGACGGCGCCGGCAAACCGGGCGAAGGCACCTTCCGGAGTACCACCACAGTCCGCTTCTCATGCCACCGTCCAGGCGCGTCCAGCTGGATCGACCTCGTGGCCGCCGAGATCCGCGCTGCGACGCTCAACGGAGCCGCGCTCGACGTCGCCGGCTACGACGAGGCGAACGGGATCCCGCTGCCTGACTTAGCCGCGGAAAATGAGGTGATCATCGAGGCCGACGGCCGGTACATGAACACCGGCGAGGGCTTGCATCGCTTCGCCGATCCCGTCGACGGTGGCGTGTATCTCTACACCCAGTTCGAGACTGCGGACGCGAAGCGAATGTACGCCTGTTTCGATCAGCCTGACCTCAAGGCGGTGCATCAGATCCGGGTGGTGGCACCGGCCGACTGGGTGGTGGTCTCCAACGGGCCGTGCCAGCACATCGAGGACGTTGCGGGCGGGGCAGTTCACCATGTCTTCGCCGACAGCGCCCGGATCAGCCCCTACATCGTCGCGTTGGTGGCCGGACCCTACGCGAGCTGGACCGACGAGTACGTCGACGCCGAGGCAACGATCCCGCTGGGTATCTACTGCCGCGCCTCGCTGGCCGAGCACATGGACGCCGAGCGCCTGTTCACCGAGACCAAGCAGGGTTTCGGCTTCTACCACCGCGCGTTCGGGGTGCGCTATCCGTTCGAGAAGTACGACCAGTGCTTCGTGCCCGAGTTCAACGCCGGAGCGATGGAGAACGCCAGCTGCGTGACCTTGCGGGAAGACTACGTCTTCCGCAGCCGGGTCACCCGCTTTCTCTACGAGCGGCGTTGCGAGACGGTGCTGCACGAGATGGCCCACATGTGGTTCGGCGACCTGGTGACCATGCGGTGGTGGGATGACCTGTGGCTCAATGAGTCGTTCGCGACCTGGGCTTCGGTCCTGTGCCAGTCGCAGGCGACGGAGTACACCGGTGCCTGGACCACGTTCGCCACTGTCGAGAAGGCCTGGGCCTACCGGCAGGATCAGCTGCCGTCGACCCACCCGATCGCTTGCGAGATCCCCGACGTCCAAGCCGTCGAGGTCAACTTCGACGGCATCACCTACGCCAAGGGCGCCAGCGTGCTGCGTCAACTGGTCGCCTACGTCGGTCTGGAGGAGTTCCTCGCCGGATTGCGGCTCTACTTCACCCGGCACGCCTGGGCCAATGCCACCCTCGCTGACCTCCTGGCCGCGCTGGAGCAAGCGTCTGGTCGCGATCTGTCCGGTTGGAGCGCGCAGTGGTTAGAGACCACCGGGCTCAACACCTTGCGACCGGAGTTCACCGTCGACAGTGACGGTGCATTCGCCTCCTTCGCGGTGATCCAGGGCGGCGCCCGCCCCGGCGTTGGCGAACTGCGCACCCACCGCCTCGCTGTCGGTGTATACGACTCCCCCGCCGACCTGATCGGCGGTGCGCTGGTGCGCACGCACCGGGTGGAGCTCGACGTCAGCGAGGGCCGCACCGAGGTTCCCGGGCTGATCGGGGTCCCTGCCGGTCAGCTGGTGTTGGTCAACGACGACGACCTCACGTATTGCACGATGCGGCTCGACGAGAAGTCGCTGGCCACGCTGGTCGACCGGATCGGCGACATCACGGAGTCGCTGCCCCGCTCGCTGTGTTGGTCGGCGGCTTGGGAGATGACTCGCGAGGCTGAGTTCAAGGCCAGGGACTTCGTCGCCGTCGTGCTGGCAGGGTTGCCCGCCGAGACCGAGGTGGGCGTGGTTCAACGGCTGTTGGCGCAGGCACAGATTGCGCTGTCCTCCTACGCCGACCCGGTGTGGGCCAGCGAGGACGGCTGGCCGAAATTCACCAGCACGCTGATGAACCTCGTCAGCACGGCCGACCCGGGCTCCGACCACCAGCTCGCCCTGGTCAACGCGCTCACCACGTCGCTGCTGGGCAAGCCGGAACTGGATGCGCTGGCCGGCTGGCTGGCCGGGGACGGTGTCCCCGAGGCGCTAGCCGTGGACACCGACCTGCGCTGGCGGTTGTTGCAGGCGCTCGCCGCGCACGGCGTGATGGGCGAAGACGAGATCGCCGCCGAGCAGGACCGTGACGCCACCGCGACCGGGCGCCGGCAAGCCGAGCGGACCCGGGCGCTGCTGCCCACTCCAGCGGCGAAGGAACGTGCCTGGCAACGCGCGATGCGCGACGACGAGCTGCCCAACGCCATCAGTGAGGCGATTATCGCGGGCTTTAGCCATCCGGTGCAGAAGCAGCTGCTGGTGCCCTATCTGGACCGGTACTTCACCGAGATCGCCGACGTGTGGGACCGCCGGACCTCCGAACGGGCTCAGTCGTGCGTGGTCGGCCTGTTCCCTTCCTGGGTCGTCGAGCAACGCTGCGTGGATGCTGCGGACAGCTGGCTCGAAGCCACTGAGCACCCGCCCGCACTCCGGCGACTGGTTTCCGAGGGGCGGGCCGGCGTGGTCCGGGCGCTGGCCGCCCGGGTCTTCGACGCAGGCGGGTCGTGAGTGGCATTACGTGCTATGACACTGTTTCGCACTCACGAGTCCGTGTGGTCGGAGAGCATCCGCAGGCCGGCGGCCAGTCCTCCAGCGAGATCGCCCACTTTGAACGACGAGACCATGCTGTCCACCGCTAGCTTGCACTCCCGGTCGGGAAGCCGCCGGGCGGCCTTGCCGCCGGTGACCACCTCGACCACCCGTTGTCCGGGCGAGACGGCCACCAACACAGCATGGTCGGCCCACTTACCCATCGAGTCGTGCAGCACCTCAGCCCGACCCCGGGTGTCCGCACCGAGGTCACCGAGGTAGATGCCGAAATGGAGGCTCGCGCTGCGGCTGGCCCGGACCAACGCATCGTCAAGTGTGGCCAGCTGGGACTTGGTGAAGGGCAAGGTGGGCAGGACCGGCTTGACCATTCGCGCGGCGGAGATCCGGCCAGTGCCGACGATAGCCTCGCCCGGCACGGATTGCCGCTGGTCCCCATCGCGCTGAGAACGGTCCCGCCGGGCGGGATCGCGGTGGTGCGAGTTACCAGTTGCCACGAGCACCTCCGCGGGCTTCACCGGATCCATCCTGGCTGCCATGGGCCGCCTTGTCGCGCAAAGCCTCGGGGTTGGCCGTCCACAACACCGGTGGGTGGTCCCACTCTTCGCCGGGGCGGTAGCGGCGGGTCCGAGTGAACTTCGGCCGTAGCGTCAGTAGCCCCAACAAGATCATGATGGCCAGCGGAACACCAGCCAGGATGAGGATGACCTCCAGCGATGTCACAGGATCACGGTAGCTGACCGCAGCCGGTCCCCATCTCATCAGGTAGCCGCTAACGTCAGGCGACCTCGCCGAGGTAGGGCAACCACAGCGGGTCGGCGTCGGGCACCGTAGCCAGCAACCGCCAGTGTTGCCCCCGCGGGGCGCGCGGCGCCACCCGCAGCTTCCAGCCCAGTTCGCTGAGCAGCCGGTCAGCCTTACGGTGGTTGCACAACGCGCAGCAGGCGACGCAGTTCTCCCAGCAATGCTCGCCACCACGACTCCGCGGCACCACGTGGTCGATGGTTTCCGCGCGGGCTCCGCAATAGCCACAGCGGTAACGGTCCCGATGCATCAACGCCGCCCGGGTCATCGGGACCCGCGCCCGGTAGGGCACCCGCACGAACGTGCACAACTTGATCACCGAGGGGGCCACGACGCTGGTGGTCGCGGAATGCAGTACCAAGCCCGCGGCGTCACCATGCACGACATCCGCCTTGCCGCACACCACTAACACGATTGCCCGACGCAACGGCAGCGCGGTCAGCGGCTCGAAGCTCGCATTGAGTAGCAATACCCGCTGGCGTCCCCAGACCGGTGCGCCCGCAGTGGGAGCCGAGCCGGTGACGACGACAGTTGTTTCGAGAAGCCCGGTTGAGGTTCCTGAGCGCGAGGCGGTCCGCCGGTCCGCCCCCGCTGGGTGACCCTCCGGGCTGGGTTGTCGGTCGTGCATGCGACCACCTCCACCGATGCGCGGGACTAGTCCACCACATCAAGTGGCGATCGCGCACGTGTCGCAACGTGACTCGCGCTGGTGACTAGCTGTCGAACCGGCCACGAGCGGTGGTCACAGAGAGGTCACGGATACAGTCCCCGGTGTGCTCCAGCCGATCGTTTCCCTCATCGCCCAGAGGATCACTCAACCCGACTGTTCCCGGGACACGGGGTCGTGGTGTTCGCGCATTTACCACGTCACCCACAATGACCTGCTGTCGCGCTACGCCGATGCGGTGGTGGGAACCGGACTGCGCATCCTATTGATCATCGTACTGGCAGTATTGATCCGGCTGATGG
>JAODNG010000494.1 GCA_025465385.1 Pseudonocardiales bacterium | reverse complement strand
GTTCGCGTAGCCACTTTCAAAGCCGGCAAATACGGCAAGACCCTCGGAATGATCCTCCGAGTTCTCCGGCGGTGTGATCAGCCAACTGGAGGGAGAGGGAGGCGCGTGTGACGTATGGCAGGCCCTTGGCCTGCAGGCGATAGCCGGCCGAGGAGACATCGCACGCGCTTAGCTTGTCAAGCTGCGGCGTTGGTGGGGTGCGCTGGATCGCCTGCCGAACTCGGTCGGGCCACCGCGATCGGGCTGCGAGTTGTCGGCGTTCCGGTCCCCATCGCCACCACGCCGACCGGGCGGTGGTTGTTTCCGGTGGTGGGTGGCTGAACACCCCGACGTCGTGCTGCACGCCCAAGGTGGCTGAGTACCGCTGCCGCCATCACCGTGCCTGCCGGGCGTCGTGCATTGGCGAGTCAAGCCCGCGATGGGCGGCTGGGAGCTACCGCGGCTCGATGAGGTGACAGACCCAGTACTCGCGGCACTCGACGAGGTGAGCGCGGCATCGAGCACCACGATGGCCGGGTGGGCTGGCACACCGGCTAGGTCACCGCCCAGGCCGGGCCTGCTTCGTGCCTGTCACACAACGGAATCTGGGCGCTGCACGCCGATTCATCACCCGGACCCTTCAGCGCGGCCGCCGCTCCCCTGGTGAGTCAGGTTCCTGGGGGTGTCTGGGTTGCTATTTGTGAGACCAGCGGTCTGGTGACAAATAGCAACCCAGACACTTAAACAACTCCTAGCACCGGACCGCCCCGCAAACCCTGGATACTTCGTATCTCGGCACGCTTGACAACCGGATCTTCGACCCCTGCCCGAAGGGACCGCAGGACAAGCCGCTGCTGGGCGGCGAAACCGTGCGGGGCTTGGTGCGCTAACCACCTCGCGAGCCCAGCGCCCCAATAAAGCTGAGCCGACCCTCACAATGGTTAGTGCCTTGACTTACTTGGCCCTGCGGCGTCGTTTTGATTGTTTCTCTAGCTTGGAACTGTACTGGTAGAGCAGGTATGCAACGACTATGAATGTAAAGGCCGTGAATGTAGTTTCCATGGCAGTTTTCAGAATGCCGGCGACGTCATGTGCGTACAACCCGATTAGGCCGCTCAACGCAGCAAGGCCAGTGAGTCCAGATATCCACTTGGCTGCATCCATCAAAGAACCGCGTAACCACGCTACGTCATCGGCCTGCCAGATGCCGGTTCGCATGACGGCGAGAGCAACTATAAATGCATAGGTTGCGCAGTACTCGGATATCACGCCGATCCAGGGAGGAGCAGCTATTGAGATAATTACCAGCATGAGTCCAAGCGTGACTAGACCCAAGGTTAGTCTCGTTGCCTGAATGACAGTTGGGAGCACAGTGGAGGTCGCGACCAGTCTTTTGCGCTGGTTCGTGACGGGGAGGAGTCCTCGTATGCCGAGAGATTTCAAATCAGCCCAGCGGTGGATGGTTCGACTCTTGTAATCTCGAACAACCCCAGGAATCATGCGGAAGACGTCTTTGCGAGGTCGTGCGAAGCCTTGGTGATATAAAAGGGTGTCACGATGGCGCCGCATACTGAGAAAGCCACGTAATCGCGGCGATGAATTCTGGCAGGGGGCCGTGGTTATCGAAGATGAGCCTGCACGAACGGGATCGCGACCTTCTCCAGTCCCCCCGGTACGTCAAGCGTCGGATGAACATTGACCTCGAAGACCACGCCGCCGTTCTCGGTGGCGAGGTCGACGCCACCGAAGGGCAGGCCCAGCGATCGCGTGGCGGCGACTGCGAGGTGGCGGTACTGCGGCGGGAGGTCTTCGGTGGGGATGACCGTGGACACCGCACCCCGTGACTCGTTGCACGGCGCGTCGGGATCGGCCTGCACGTGTTCGCACACTCTCAGTACGCGGTCGTGCAGGACGACGACCCGAAACTGGTGACGGCGCCCGTCTTTGTTGACGTTGCGGGCGTCGCGGGAGAGCAACCAGTCCTGGCCCGACGCTGCGTAGTGCCGAAGCGCAGCGCGCAGCTGTGTACGGGTGGTCAGGTGGAAGACGTCGGTGCCGCCCGCTCCTATCGTCGGCCGCACCCAGACGTCGTGGCCGAGCCGTTCGAAGGCATCCAGCGCCGTGCCCAGATCCGGCCGGCACAACGGGATCGTCTCCATCTGCGCAATGCCGTCACGGCGGAAACAGTCGACGGTGCGCCCTTTGTCGGTGGCATTGCGCCAGGCATCCGGATCCGCGCCAAAGGACAACGGTCCCTCGGGTGATAATTGGTGCTGGAAGGCCACCAATCGCCAACGGTCGGCCGGAGGGATCTCGTAAACGATCAGTACTTCGGGTATCGCGACGAGCCCCTCCGAGGGCACCTCCATCCGGAACCCACTCCTGCCGCAGCTCACCCGGCCAGTGCCGCCGGTCATGAAATGCCGGGCGTCGATCGCCAACGGCGGTGCACCCGTGAGAAGTTCGACGGCCTTCTCGATCGGGACACGACTGCCTTCGGTCGAGCCGTGATCCGTCATCAGAACAACAGTGCCCGTGGCCATCCGCTATGCCGCTTCTCCACGACGAATCTTGATCATTCCGCAAGGGGCCCAGCCACCGCAACGACAGCGCGGGTGACCTCTGCGATCACGCGAATCACGCCCCTCCCGACGACCCGGCGCGCCTCCTGCGAGCACCACCATAGGTAGACGATGTTCGTCGCTGCCGGGATTAACGCACGCGGGGTGGCAGCCTGCGGCCAGACAGAGAAGCGAACTGGCTATCCGGTCACGTCGGTGAGTTCGTCGCCTTGCAGACCGGGGGAGGGGATCGAGGTGAGCACCGCACGCGATGAACGACCCTCCCCCGCTGCTACGCCTCGGTGTCACCGACGTGACGGGATACCCACGCCCTCCTACCACACCTTGATCCACGTCCTGCCTGGAAGTCATGCCGGAGCGAAGGTCCGCCGCACGTCGTTTGCTTGGAATTGTCACGGTGTGCCCTGAACCATGGGCCTGTGTGTGCTGCTAGCGATGACGGCTCGCAGGTGATTGGCTGGCAGCTGGCGGGCCAGCGAAGCTTGGTCGATGGGGAGAGGGGCGGCGGTGGAGGTGGGGGGAGAAACTTCCGCTGATGACGGCATGCAGGGGCGGAGTCTGCTCAAGGATGCGGATTTGACTCCATCGGACTTACGGTGCTTGCTGGCTTTGGCTGGGCGGCTGAAGGTCGCTCGCCGGTCCGGGCGGGAATGGCCTCGGCTGATCGGTAGGGTCATTGCACTGATCTTCGAGAAGCCCTCGACCCGTACCCGGTGCGCTTTCGAAGTTGCCGCTGCACATCAGGGCGCGCGGGTCACCTACCTTGACCCCGCCAGCTTTCATATGGGGGAGCTGGAATCGCTTGAGGACAC
>JAODNG010000475.1 GCA_025465385.1 Pseudonocardiales bacterium | reverse complement strand
CCCGCCCCGGTGGACTTCTGATGTGCCCCGCCCGCACCGGGGTGTCAGGAGCTGTGATGAGCGGGCGCCGCGCCGAGCCCAGCGACTCCGTGGACGACTCCACGGATACCTGGGAGATGGGTCCAGCAGCGCAGGTGCAGGGAATCTGCCTACGGCTGCTTACGGCGCGGCCGCGAAGCCGCGCCGAGCTGGCCGATGCGCTGCGCAGGCGCGGGATTCCCGAGGAGGTCGGCGAGCCGGTGCTCGACCGTCTGAGCGAGGTAGGCCTGATCGATGATGCCGCTTTCGCCGAGTCGGCGGTGCACTCCGCGCACCGCCACCGGGGCCTGGGTAGGAGAGCGTTGCGCACCGAGCTCCAACGCAAAGGAGTGTCTAGCGAAATCGCGGACCACGCGGTGGCAGGGGTGCGACCCGAGGATGAGGAGCAGCGGGCCCGCGAACTGGTCCAGCGCAAGCTACGTACCACCACCGTGCGGGACGCAAGCTCCCTGGCGCGCAGACTGGGTGCGATGCTGGCCCGGAGGGGCTATTCCGAGGGGCTGGCTTGGCGGGTCGTACGCGACGAACTCGGCCCAGATCGCGGACCCAGCGAAGTTGAGCCCTGTCCCGACTGATCACTGCATGGCTCGCCAGGGACGATGAACTCGACTCCGGCGGGAAGGTCGCCCCGCGCGTGCGAGCTGCCGAGGAGTTGCAACAGCGTGCAGCGAAACTCCTCAGCGGCTCGGGTTGGGCGCACGTCGGTGCGGTGAGCAAGCGAAATCGTCCGGATAGGACTCGGAGGGACGAATGGGACGCCACGAAGTTTGGGGCGGCTCGGGAGAACCATGCTGGGAACCACGGCGACGCCGATTCCGGCCTCGACGAAGCTGAGCACCGCGTCCATCTCGCCTCCCTCGATGGCGAACCGTGGCTGGAAACCAGCCCGCTGACAGGCCGTGAGGGTCATCGACCTGAGGTCGTAGCCTTCCCTGAACATCACTAACGGGCGATCCCGGAGGTCCGCGATTCGAAACGAGTCGAAGCCGAGGTCCATGCTGCGCGGCACGGCAACGGTGAGTTGCTCGCGCAGGATCGGGACGGTATCCAGGGTGGGATCTCCTCGATGCACCGGCGAGGTGATCATCGCCAGGTCGATGGCTCCTTCGGCGAGTTGCCGTACGAGGTCGCGGGATCCGCTCTCATCGATGACGAGTTGGATGCCGGGGTAGCGGAGGCGGAAGCTGGCGAGTGCATGGGCCAGCGGTCCGGTGCATAGGCTGGGGGTGGCACCTAGCCGCAGTCGCCCCTGGCGAAGCTCGGCGAGCTCGTTTACCTGCAGCCGGGCGGTCTCGACGTCAGCGAGGATTCGCTTGGCGAAGGGGACGAGGACCTCTCCGGCTGGCGTGAGAGTCACGTTGCCCCGGGCTCGATGGAACAGCTCGCTGCCCAGTTCGCGCTCCAAGCAGTGAATCTGTTTGCTCAGCGACGGTTGGGCGACGTGCGTGAGTTCCGCGGCTCGGGTGAAGTGGCGGGTCCGAGCGACGGCCAGGAAGTACACCAGTTGCTGGAGCTGCACATCCATAGCCTATCCCTATCGAGTCCAGCGCCACCATGTCTTGGACGCCTGCCACCGACTGGGTTTACCGTGAGTCATCGCCGCGTGCGCCGCTGGCCAGGGGCGATTTGCTGGACGGCGGCTGTCGCCGCAGGCTGAACCTGACCACGCTGGCCTGTTGCCCCTGACCCTGAATCGACGTCATGACTACCACCTCATCGCCCCCGCCGTCGGGGATCGCCCAACCTGGTCAGGCACAGTCCGGTCGGGTAGCGATCTCCGCACGGACTCTGCGCACCGACCGATGGTGGGTGTCACCGTTGGTGACTGCCATCGTGCTCGGCGCCTTCGTCATCTATACGACAGTCCGGTTGTTCATGCGGGCTGACTACTGGGTCGGCGAATACCACTACCTCACCCCGCTGTACTCGCCTTGCGTGAGTGATTCGTGTGCACCGGGCTCTTCGCATTTGGGGAAGTTCCTGCCAGCGTTCCCGCTGGCGTTGCCGTTACCGATCCTGATCTTCCCAATCCTCGCTGGATTCCGGGCCAGCTGTTACTACTATCGCAAAGCTGGCTACCGGGCGTTTCTCCAGTCGCCGCCGGGATGTGCAGTGACCGAGCCGGCCAAGAAGTACACCGGGGAGACCCGGTTTCCGCTGATCCTGCAGAATCTGCATCGGTACTTCTTCTACCTCGCCAGCTTACTGCTGCTGATCAATACCTATGACGCCGCGCTGGCGTTCTTCCCTGCCGCCGGCGGTTTCGGCGTTGGGCTGGGCTCGCTGATCCTACTGGTGAACGTGACCATGCTGTGGCTGTACTCACTGTCGTGCCACGCGTGCCGGCACATCTTCGGAGGGCGGCTCAAGCACTTCTCCCAGCATCGCGTGCGGTACTGGTTGTGGACAAAGCTGTCCACGCTCAACGGACGCCACATGCAGTTCGCCTGGACGTCGCTGATCACGGTGATGCTCACGGACTTCTACATCATGGCTGTTTCGGCGGGCTGGATAGCGGACCTACGCCTGTTCAACTAAACGAGAGAATACCTACCTATGAGCGAGATCGAGCGGCACGACTATGACGTCGTGGTGATCGGCGCGGGCGGCGCCGGGCTGCGCGCTGCGATCGAGGCCCGTGAGCTGGGCAAGCGCACCGCTGTTGTCTGCAAATCGTTGTTCGGCAAAGCCCACACCGTGATGGCCGAAGGAGGGATCGCGGCATCGATGGGCAACGCGAACCCTCGGGACAGTTGGCAGGTTCATTTTCGGGACACCATGCGGGGGGGCAAGTTCCTCAACAACTGGCGGATGGCCGAGCTGCACGCGAAGGAAGCGCCGCAGCGGGTATGGGAACTGGAGACTTACGGTGCACTGTTCGACCGCACCAAGGACGGCAAGATCAGCCAACGCAATTTCGGTGGGCATGAGTACCCGCGGTTGGCGCACGTCGGTGACCGCACGGGCCTGGAGCTGATCCGTACCCTGCAACAGAAGATCGTGTCGCTGCAGCAGGATGATTTCGTTCAACATGGTGACTATGAGGCCAACCTCAAGGTTTTCGCCGAGTGCACGATCACGGACCTGCTCACCGACGCCGACGCGGTGGCCGGGGCGTTCGGCTACTGGCGCGAGACCGGCCGCTTCGTCCAGTTCGATGCTCCTGCGGTGGTACTGGCCACGGGCGGCATCGGCAAGGCTTTCAAAGTCACCAGCAACTCGTGGGAGTACACCGGGGATGGACACGCGCTGGCGCTGCGGTGCGGCGCTGCGTTGATCAATATGGAGTTCGTCCAGTTCCATCCCACCGGGATGGTCTGGCCGCCGAGCGTGAAGGGGATACTGGTCACCGAATCGGTCCGCGGTGACGGGGGGGTGTTACGCAACTCCGAGAACAAGAGGTTCATGTTCGACTACATCCCCGAGGTCTTTAAAAATCAGTATGCGACTTCGGAGCAGGAGGCAGACCGCTGGTACGACGATTCAGAGCACAACCGCAGGCCGCCGGAACTGCTACCTCGTGACGAGGTTGCACGCGCGATCAACTCCGAAGTCAAGGCCGGCCGTGGATCGCCGCATGGCGGCGTGCTGCTCGACGTCTCTACCCGGCTGTCGGCTGCGGTCATCACCAAGCGACTTCCCTCGAT
>JAODNG010000471.1 GCA_025465385.1 Pseudonocardiales bacterium | reverse complement strand
GGGTCAGCAGCACCCGCCGACCGCCGAGGTCGAGCTCGACATCCTGAGCGATCAGCCGATCCGGCACCACGGGACGCACCAGCGCCGGGTCGTACGGTTTGCGCTGCGCGCGGTACCAGGCCAGTGCCTCGGCGTGCTGCACCGCACCGCCTCTGGCCAAGTCGTCCCGGCAACGCGGATGCGCCCACACCGTGGTCGGCAGGAAGGCCGCGGTGCCCAGGCAGTGGTCGAAATGAGCGTGGGTGAGCACCACGGTGCAGGGCCGCGAGGTGACCTGGCGAACCGCGGCGCGCAGCTCAGCGCCCTGACCGGGATCGCTGCGGGTGTCCACGACCAGAGCATCGGAATCCCCGATCACCAGCCCCACGGAGAGATCCAACTCGGCGTACCGGCGCACCAGCACCCCATCCGCCAATTCAACCCACCGCACCGTCACGAACCCTCCTCACCACTGTCACGGTGCCGCGGCACCCGGTGATCCGCGATATGGCAATGTTGCACGCTGTGCGCCTCTATCTCGGTTCCGATCACGCTGGCTTCGAGCTCAAGACCTTCCTGCTGGAGCACCTCACCAGTCTCGGTCACGAAGTGGTGGACGTCGGTCCTGCCGTCTTCGATGCCGACGATGACTACCCACCGTTCTGCATCGCGACCGCCCGCCGCGTGGTAGCGGACTCGGGCAGCCTCGGCGTGGTGATCGGCGGGTCGGGCAACGGCGAGCAGATCTCCGCGAACAAGGTCGTGGGCTGCCGGGCCGCACTGGTGTGGAGCACCGAGACGGCTGCGCTGGCTCGGGAGCACAATGACGCCCAGGTGATGGGAATCGGCGCTCGGATGCACAGCCCCGCTGAGGCGGCGGAAATCGTCGAGACGTTTCTCGCTACGCCGTTCTCCGGTGGTGAGCGACACTGCCGCCGGATCGCGCAGATCTCGACCTTTGAGACCACTGGGGAAATACCCCCGATCTCCCCAAGCTGAGCTTCCAGCGATGCCGGAAGCTAATGGGGTCTGTTGCATCGGCCACCATCGCAAGCGGGCAGGCTGAGTTGATGCGTCGTCGCCCTGCCCGACTGTCCTCGCCGAGATCGGGCTTCGCCGGGTTTTGGTACTCGCCGGAGGTGATCACGTTGGCGGTGCGGCATTGGGCGGTGCGGTGGTACCTGCGCTTCGGGCTGTCCTACTGTGACGTGGAGGAGCTGCTGGAGGAGCGGGGCATCGGGGTCGATCACGTCACGGTCTTCCGGTGGGTGCAGCGCTTCACACCGTTGTTGATCCACGCAGCACGACCGTGTCGACATGCGCCCCGTGATCGCTGGTTCGTCGACGAGACCTACGCCAAGATCGCCGGACGAGGGATCTATCTGTACCGGGCCATCGACCAGTTCGGCAGGTCATCGATGTTCTGGTCTCCGAGAAGCGGGACCTGGCGGCCACCCGTCGATTCTTCACCCGCGCCCTTGATCACGCGCCGTCCCCGATCGAGGTCACCACTGATCGTGCCGCTGCCTACCCGCGGGTGCTCGATGAGCTGGTGCCTGCCGCCTGTCATGCCACCGAGCACTACGGAAACAACTCGATCGAAGCCGATCACGGACGGCTGAAGTCCCGACTGCGACCGATGCGCGGGCTCAAACAACTCCGCTGCGCACGAGTAATCATCGCCGGGCACGCATTCATCCAGAACATCCGCTGCGGCCATTACGAACTTGGGGCGCTTGGGGGCCGAGGAAACAGTAAACCTACGGGTCCTGGCTGCCTTCGACGAGCTGGTCATGGCGATCTAACCAACCTAGATTACCGATCTTTCCTGCCCCGACTTTGCACAACGCAACAGCCCTCCCCGAGACCTGTGCCGCGCAAGTGGCTCTCGCTTGGCTGCTGGCCCAAGGCGACGACATCGTCCCCATCCCGGCACCAAGCACGTATCCCGGCTCGAGGAGAACGTCGGCGCCGGCGCCGTAGAGCTGACACCCGAGCAGATCGAGCGACTTAACGCGATAATCCCTCCCGCTGGGGATCTCTACGCAGACATGACACCCGTCAACCGGTGATCTTCGCCCCATGAGCTGACCGACCACTTCCCACAGGATCAGTTCACTGCACACTGGTGGCCGTTGGCGAAGCCGAGGCCGGCTAGACCTTTGATCTTCCGGTTGGTCAGATCACCAGGATCAGCTCAGCGCCGTGGAAATCCGAACGAGAGATGGGTGAACAATTCGCTGGCGCGTTCTCCACGGAGGATCAGGTATTGATCCTCCCTTGTCATGGTCCATTGGTTGGCGGCGGCACTATGGCCGTGCCATCTTCAGCGGCGATGGCGGCGAATTCGTGGATGACCCTGCTTCGGCGGGTGCTGTCCCAGGCCAGGCAGATCTGATTCGGTGCTATGTCAGTGATGGCGACGTGGGTGATATCAACACGGGAGTAGAACATCGCCACAGACAGGGGTAATACGCATACGCCGTGGCCAGCGGCGACGTGTTCAAGCTTCTCCTCGACGGAGTGGAAGAATGGTGCAGGGCGCCGCGTCCGTGTCCGTAGCTCGGTGGCGACGTCGCGCCACTCCGGGACGGCGTTCGGGTCCTGGAGGAGGTGCTCATCGGCGAGGTCGGCGATGCTGATGGTGCCCTTTCCAGCCAACCGGTGGTCGGCCGGTAATGCGGCCACCCGCGCTTCGGTGTGCAGTTGCTGGATCGTCAAGCCCTGCTGGTCAATGGGCAGGCGCACGAAGCTGACGTCGGCCCGGCCATCGTGAATGACGTCGGTCTGGTCTGTCCACGTCGTGCGGATCACCTCGACGGTCAGCTCTGGATGACGGCTGACCAGTGCGCGGATCGGTGCGGTGACGATGAGGCCAGGCATGAAACCCACGACGAAGGTGGCGGGGCCACGGGCGACACGGGTGACGCGACGCCGCAGCGCGGCTGCGTTGGCCAGCAATGGGCGTGCCTCGGCGAGTAGTTGTGCACCGGCCGGGGTCAACTCGGTGGCGCGTTTATCCCGCACGAACAGCAGGGCCTTGAGGTCGTCCTCCAGGACCTTGATCTGGCGGGACAACACCGGCTGCGCGATGTGTAACGCCTCGGCCGCGCGGCCGAAGTGCAGGTGCTCGGCGACCGCAACGAAATAGCGCAGCTTACGCAGGTCAACATCCACCACGACCTCCAACCCAGCCTGATACCCACAGAGTATTACAAGCGTCGGAATGGGTCTTGGACGCGAGTATTGCCCGGCCAGCACCCTGGACTACATCACCCGCCACGGAGCACTGCTGGAGGCGTCATGATGGATCTGCAGGGAGAACGAGTCGTCGTGCTCGGCGGCACCTCCGGTATCGGCCTGGCGACGGCAGTCGCAGCCGCCGAGCACGGGGCCGAGGTCACCGTAGTGTCCAGCAACAGGGTCAAAGTCGAGCACGCTCTGAGGACCCTGCCGCCCGGCTCCCGGGGGCACGCGGTCGATCTGACCGACACCGCGCAGGTACGCGCGCTGTTCGACAGCGTCGGCGCGATCGACCACCTGGTGTTCACCGCGGGCGAGTTACTGACGTTGATGCCGTTGGACACCCTTGACCTCGACATGGCCAAGGACTTCTTCGCGCTGCGCTACTTCGGCGCGCTGGGCTCGGTCCAAATCGCGGCACCACACATCCGTCCCGGCGGCTCGATCACCCTGACGACCGGAACCGCCAAGGATCGGCCGGGACCCGGCTGGTCGGTCGCGGCCAGCATCTGCGGTGCCATAGACGCGCTGACCAGGGCGTTGGCCGTCGAACTCGCGCCGATCCGGGTCAATGCCGTGTGTCCCGGTGTGGTCCGGTCTCCGCTGTGGGACTCGATGACCGAGGGGGACCGGGAACAGCTCTACAAGGACACCGCCGCAGCGGTCCCACTCGGCCGCGTCGGCGAGGTCACCGACATCGCGCAGGCATACCTGTACTACCTAACCGAGTCATTCGCCACCGGTTCGGTCCTCACCCTCGACGGCGGCACCGTGCTGGCCTGACTGCCCGCTCCGCCGGCACTGACGCGCCTAGCGTGTTGGGTGTCAAGCTTTAGGAGAAACCTTGACTGCCGAACGGTCGACGCACTCCTCCTCGAGGTTGCGGAGGCTCATGGAACCGCCCGCAACGAAGCCCCTGTCTTCGGAAGGGAAGCAGGGACCGCGCTGTCCCTCCCCGTGTCCAGCGGGGATCCACGAAGAGAGCGCATCGGGATCACCGAAGCTGCTCGCTCACTCGAGCTGAACGACAAGGCCCATGACCCCATCGCCAAGCTCGAGAATGTCCTCTTCTGCCGCTGGTCGGGCGGCGGCATGCCGGCTATCTGCCGCGAAGCGCGCTTGCTGCGGCGTAACCCGCTGTCTATGCCGATGAGCGGATCACTGATCGCCAGGCGGGTGCCGCTAACGCTGTCCGTGATGTTGGTGCTCAACGGCTTTCTGCTGGGGTCCTTGCGCCTTCTCACTGTCGGGTCGAGGGAGGCGCTCGGATTCCGTTGACCGGGCATATCCGGCTCGGGCCGCTCCGCGTCAGCTCGTGCGGCGCCTGCGCAGGGAGGGGTCTTGGAGTGCTGGCGGCAGGTAGCCGTTGTCTGCGCGGGCGAGGGTCGCCCCGGGTGGGACGATGTCGTCGATCTGGTCCAGGACATCGGTGCTGAGGGTGACCTCGACGGCGCCGAGTTGTGATTCGAGCTGGTCCATCGTGCGCGGTCCGATGATCGGTGCGGTCACCGCGGGGTGCGCCAGCACGAAGGCCAGTGCCAGGTGGACCAGGGACAGTCCGGCATTCTCGGCCAGCACCGCCAGCGCCTCAGCAGCTTCCAGCTTGCGCAGGTTGTCCGGATCGGACAGGTCATAGCGGGCCGGCATGCGCTCGGCGCGATGCGAGGTCGGTGGCGGGCGCCCTTTGCGGTAGCGGC